>NZ_JAZQIJ010000219.1:0-3693 GCF_045541095.1 Methanobrevibacter sp. | reverse complement strand
GAAAGTAACAATCTTAAACCTTGTTCAACTCCTTCGCAGGCCTACCGTCGCCGGTTTCCTCTTCTATCCTAGCTTCCTCCGTTTTCCGTCCATTATACTCAGGTAAGTGGCTGATTTTTTTTTTTTTTTTGAAATTTAGTTAATTTTTGGCAGAACTTTGAATTTAGTGGATGGTTTTGTGCATTTTCACATGTAAAATTACATTGGCCATTTAAATTAGTTTTTAGCTTTTAAATTAGTTATTTTTTTCTAATATTAGTTTAAATCTTTTATTTTATAATTTTAATATGAAAGTAGGCACTTGCACTCGAAAATCTTTATATATGGGCTTTATCATATAATTAATTGTGCAAAGACGTGTCATTTCAACTGACACGGCATTTAAAAATATTAACTGGTGATTATTATGAATCTTTCAAAAAAATTATTAACTTTACTTGCAATATTCTGTGTAATTGCATCTGCCGGTGTTGCATGTGCAGCAGATAACAGCGGTTTCACAGGAAGTAACTATGCGGATGATCTGGCTGTGGACGATGTCAGTCAATACGATTCTGGCGTTGATGATATTAGTTACAACGGCGATGATGATGTCAGTCAATACGATTCTGGCGTTGATGATATTAGATACGACGGCGGTTATGCAGGCAGTCAATATCAGGATGACGGCGGATGGGCTGGCAGTCAATACAATGAAACTTTAGAAAATCAAACTGCTGCCAATCAAACTGCTGATAATGCAACCAACGCTACTGCTCCTGTGGAAGCGAACACAACCGCAAACGCTACCAACGCAACTGGTGCTTTACACACCATGTTAGCTACCGGTAATCCAATATTAGTTTTACTCGCAGTTGGTGCAGTTTTAGGCGGAGCAGCTGTATTAAGAAGAAAATAAATTTTATAGACCCTTACATTAAAAGCAGAATTACAGGGTTTCTGCTTTTAATTCCTTTTTTTTTTATCGCTCAAGTTGGCAAAAATTTTTCTAATGTAATCATGGATTTTCATATTACAATTTAAATTTAGGTATGCCTAAAAATATTTATATTTCAATGTATAAATTATTTAACATGAATGGAGATAATCATTTGCCGGTATATGGGGTAGGTCCTTTTCTAATCACAGCAATCCTATCAATTACTCTGATTTCTATAATACTTTCTTTTTTTGGTTATATTCCGAATTATCCATCAAATTTTACAGTATTTGCAATTTTGGGTGTAATATTGATTGTAACTGGGGTGCTGTTCTGGTTTAAAGCTGTAACAGATTCAAATATTCAGGACAATATCAAAGCAAACAAACTCGTAACTACAGGAATATATGCAAGGGTAAGGCATCCAATATATGCTGCTTTTCTCTATGCAGTAACCGGAATAATTCTGATTGCAAACAATCTCACTTTGATAATTCTGCCATTGCTCTATTGGATTATATTATCAATTGCAATGAAAAAAACTGAAGAGAAATGGTTGATTGATCTGTATGGAGATGATTATTTAAAATATTCAAAAAAAGTTAACGGATTCATTCCAAAGGTGATTTAATGGGGTTTTTTTCTAACATGCGTGAACCGAAAGGAAAACTGGGCAATATTCAGCTGAAATCTATGAATAAAGAGCACACTCCTGTGTCATTATGGGGATTAAAGCACTTAAAAATAACAGATGAAGATATAATATTGGATGTCGGTTGTGGAGGAGGCATCAATATCAACAGAATGGCCAGAAAAGCCAAAAAGGTATATGGGATTGATTACAGTCAAGAAAGCGTAAAGCTGTCACGTGAAGTCAACAGGCAGGAAATATCCGAAGGAAAAGTAGAAGTGCTTGAAGGCAATGTTTTGAACCTACCATTTGAAGACAATAGTTTTGATGCTGTAACTGCTTTTGAAACAGTTTATTTCTGGCCGGATATTGAAAAATGCTTTAGTGAAGTTAAAAGAGTACTCAAGCCAGGAGGAATATTTTTAATCGGAATGGAGTCTAACGGCTCTGATAACATCATGATGAAATTATCCGAGAAACTGATAGATATGAATGTATACGATGATGAAGAAATTACATCATTTTTAGCAAACAGTCAATTTAGTGAAATAACCGTTTACTTAAGGGATGGAAAAAACAAAAAGGAGATAATTAAATCAAATGGGAATGTAGAAATGATTGATGATGATTATGATCATGTTTCTTTTTCGGATAAGTTTCTCGAATGGATGACAGTTATCGCCAAAAAATGAGTTATCTGAAAAAGTAGAACTCATCTTCACAGAGGTTTCGGTAAGTGCAGTATCTGCACAGGTACTGTTTTCTTTTGGGAAATTCCTTTCTGTTGATCTTATCGCGCACTTCATGAAGGGTATCAACAGCGTCATCGATTTCGCCGTAACTTAAAAATTTGCGTTTATTTTCCTCTTCACAAACGTCAAGTAGTCTTAAACGGCCGTTTTTGGTAAAAAACACTCCCACGCGATTAACCGGTTTGTGGTATACGTTTTCAACAAGCAGCTTATAGTAACACAACTCCAGACGATACTTTGAAAAGGAATTTGAATTGCTTGTCTTATAGTCGATTACGGTCAGTTTTCCGTTTTCATCCTCTAGAATTATATCGCAGATTCCTGAAAACCTGTTTTTCTTGTCAAGCAGATATTCCTCATTGGAAAACAGTTTAAAATCATTGTCAACAAAGACTTCCTTGAAAAAGAGTCCCAAATTATCAATATGTTCGTCAAGGCCGTAACCGATTTCCAAATCATTCGCCACTTTGACAAGTTCATTTTGAATGTCCACATCATCCAAATCATCGCCAAACCTGTCAGTGAATTTTTCAGCAATCAGGTGAACATCACTTCCCAATGCCATATACTTGTTGGGCTTTGCTTCAATCTCATCAATGTATTGGAATTTGAACTCCATCGGGCATTTAAGATATGTGTTTACTTTGGACTTTGACAATTTCATTATTAAATATCTATAAAAACCTTTTTAAAAACTTATTGTTTTTTATATAATAAATTTAATATATATTAGTGTTATATATAATCGGAGAGTATTAAAAATGAAAATTATAGCACTTCAAGCAAGTCCTAGAAAAGGCGGAAACTGTGATGTACTGATGGATGAAATGATTAAAGGTATAGAAGAAAACGGCGGAGAAGTAGTCAAATACTTCCTTGAAGGCTGTGACATCGCACCATGTAAAGCATGCATGTACTGCGCTGAAAACCCTGAATGTGTACGCAAAGACGATGGTAACAAAATCATAGATGATTTAGTTGCTGCAGACGGCGTTATCTTTGCAACCCCAATTTACTACGGTCAGATGTCAGCACAAGGAAAACTGATCATCGACAGATTCTATGCAATAGGTCAAAACCCAGATAAAAGCCTGTCCGGTAAAGCCGCATTAATCTTTACTGAAAACCAGCCTGAAGAAACCTATCAAACTTACATTGAACTGACTAAAATGTCTCCATTTGCTTTCATGGGCTATGAAGTCATCGGCCATGTTGATGCAGGTTCCGCAGGTCCTGCAGGAATCGTTGCAGAAGAGCAAGAAGACAAACTTAAAGAAGCCTACGAATTAGGTTTAAAATTTTAATTTAGATTAGAAACATTTTCTTATCTATTCTTTTTTTTTGATTTTATTTTATTTTTTTAATCCGTTTTTCAATCTAAATATTTGATT
>NZ_JAZQIJ010000218.1:0-8236 GCF_045541095.1 Methanobrevibacter sp. | reverse complement strand
TTTATTTTTTTATATAGTGATGTTGAATAATTTTTAGAATATGTTATTGCATCACTGTTTATTTTTTACGTATTTTTTTATATCAAAGCAATTATGCAAAACTAAATTATCAGATCTTATTAGTTATGTTTGAAAGCATCTTTTAAACGCAGTTATTCAAAACATGAAGATTAAGATAAGTATTTACAATAGTAAACACATACTGTAATTCATCCATAACTTATAGAGCTATAGCATTATTGCATTTAAGATAAAACAATTATTATAATTGGGGGAGGTTAAACCTTGTTTAATAAAAAATATGCCATATTGATTTTAATAATTTTGTCTTTATTTTGTTTAATCGCATCAGTCAGTGCTGAAAATAGTAATTTGACAGACAGCATTGCAAATGAATCCGGTTTGCAACCTTCTCTTCCTATTGAGGAGGAAAGTAATCAAAATGTTAATGATTCTTCAGATAACGCTTCAGCCACAAATCAGAATACTGCTGAAAAATCCCAACCAGTCATTAAAAAAGCCCCTAAAGTATGGATAAATAAGATGACTGTCAAATCCGACAAAAAATTAGTTATTAAACTTAAATCAGACAAGAAAGGAACAATCTATTATTCAACAAACGGTAAAAAACCAACTGTTCACAGCAAAAAATATACAAAGCCAATAACTTTAGCGTCAAATAAGGTTTTGAAGTTTTTTGCCGTTTCAAAGGATGGAAGCAAATCAAAAGTTTATACATATAAAAGAATTTTAGGCAAAACTTCAAAAGGATATGTTGAAAAGCTTTACTTCGGCAATCTCACATCAGCAAAAAGCATTGCATTGATTGTTGGAGTTCATGTTCAGGAAAGCGGAATGCACAAGGCAATTTATAAAAGCCTGGCCAAGCTAACCGGTAAATTAAAAAGAAAATATGTGCTTTACTACATTCATGTCACAAAAGACAAGAACAGTTATTCGAAAAGCAGAATGCACGGTCAGATACTGGGAAACAAATACATAATAAAGGATATAGCTAAGGAAAAACCTCAAATAACAACAGATGTTCATGAAACAAATTATAAACTTAGCGGATACAAATATCCTAGGTTTATCCATATGATTTCAAATAAAAACATTAAAAGTGTCAAAATAACAAAAAAACTCCATAAGAAATCTACTCTTTATTTAAATAGACTGCTTAAATTGACACCACATATCAAAAGATTTGATCCTCAGTTAGGTTCCAGTCCTGCCTATATTACAGTGCCTATCGCCAATAAGGGTTTGGTTTCCTATATCTATGAAACAGAACTTTCCTACTCACAAAAGGTAAAACAGAATTATGCCAATAAATACATTAAAGCTTTGGATAAAGTCAGTTTATCCTTTTAGCTTTAATTTTTATTTTTTTTATGATAACAGGACTGCTGAAATATAACGTAATCAACTAGTTCATGAGCAATGTAGGATTCTTTAAGATATTCAATATCATTTTTTGATAATTTTAAATCAACTAAAAAAAAACAAATTTAAGATGTTACATTAAAATAGTATGCTATTGCATATGAAAAAATAAGAAATTGTATTAAAGTGGTAAAAAACCACCCCATAGAACAATATTTATAAAAAGTCGTTGCCGACTAAAGAAAATTAAGCACCTATAATAAAATTAAGGAAAAATAGCAGTTTTATTAGGTCTTACAAGTCTAGCGGTTATTCTTTTATGTTCATTTGGGTTATTTTTATTTGCTTTAACATCTATCATAATTATCACATTATAATTTTTTAAAGTCACATTTCTGTGCACTAACTAATAATATAAACAACACCACATATAAAGTTTTTCGAGTGCAAGTGCTTGCTTGCATCTTTAAATTCCAAAAAAACAATTAATAAACATTAAAATAAAAATTCAAATAATCATAATCAAGATATGACAATCTCCAATTAGCATAATTAACATTGAATATTAATTTTCGAACCACACTTTATGAAAAATCAGACATCATAAAAATTTTTAAGGAAAGAAAAATAGAAGTTTAAATACAAAAATACGAAAAATTTCATAGAATTTAACGTATATTAGAATGTAAATTGGAGATTAACCTATGACTAATATTGTGTTTAAAGACTGTGAATACCGTTTCACAGAAAATGATGAATTATTCTGTAAAAATAAAGAAGCTCCGGATAATGGGTGCGATAACTGTAAAGGCAATGTTCATTTGAACTGTCAAAACTATGTTCCGCGAAAAGACATGTGTTTACAATTCTTCCAGTCAGGAATATCCGAAGTCTCACAGTACGATACCTGTGCTGAAAAAGTCGTGTTCAATGATAAGGAGCTGCAACGTAAGTGGAGTAATTGAACTCCCTAAACTTTAAAAAAAACAATAAAAAAATATTTTATCCAAACAGAGAATTTTAGATAAAAAAATAAGGAATATTTATTTTGATATGGTTGACTAAGAGACTTAATTCAAATTGATGCTCCTATTGAAAGTTTAATCAAACAAGTAATTGGTAAATAAACCAATTACCTTTTTTTAATTTTTTAAAAGTGAATTATAGAATTTTTCTTGAAAATATCTGCATATCAGTTAAGCTACTTATTTTATTACTTTTCCAATACTGCTATATAGTCCATTTTTCTTCTTAAAAACGGAAGCCAGGTAAACAACCTGAATGCCGGTTTGAATTTGTTCATTCCGTCAAAGAGATTAACATCCTTAATCCATCTGAAATTGGAATTCAATCGCAAAAGGTCTGAACCCTTTTCAACGCCCCATATGAATTTGGAATTTGTTTCCTCAACTGATTTTTCAACCACATTTTCAACAGATACCGGAGGCATTATTTCTACAAATATGCTACAATGCCTGAAATTGTCGTTGATTATCTTTAATATTTTTGAGTTGTCGTTTTCATCAAGATACATTGACAGTCCTTCTATTATAAACAGTACATTTCCGCTTTCAATCCTGATTTCATTGGCCCATTCAGGATCCATTGCTGAGTAGGCGAGAGTCTTGACCCTTTCTGAATCCTCAATATATTGCAGTCTGAAATTGGCTGAATTTTCCAAATCCACATTGTACCACCTGATAAGACCATTATCCAACCTGTCGAATCTTGTATCCATACCAGATGCGATATTTACTATTGTTGAGTGCGGATGCTTTTCAATGTATGCAGAAACCATCTCATCCAATACGATAGTTCTGGATATTACTCCGTATTTCATGAATCTGTCCTTGTCAGATACTGTAAAATCATAGTCTATTTTTGATACGACCTCTATTGCCTTCTGGTCGAAAAATTTATGGTTCTCTTCTTGTGAATGCTGTGCTTTTGCAAACAATGTCAAAAGCATGGTTTTTTCTACACCTTCTAAATTCATAATTATTTCTCCATTCGTTAATTAAAATTATATAATAGTTGGTCAAAGAAATATATAAATTTTTAGGTATGCCTAAATTTTTTAAATTTAATCTTACAGAAACCCAGTTGAAAATATATGAATTACCTATATTTTGATTGTATATTCAAAAGATAAATAATCTCTGCAAAACATATAATATAATAGGGATAGATTATGGACAATATTTTTAATTTTGAAGGAATGGAAATTGACAGGGATTTACTTGAAAGAACAAATCCCATATTCACTACTGCCAGAATGACCCTTTTTCAGCTGGCAGCGGCAGGTCATGACGATGCAAAAGCTGTAGCCGAAAGGCTGAATCTTACCCGGAAAGAGACACAGAACAGCAAGACAGTAAATGTCGATGATGATGACCTTTTTGTAAACAGCATCATTATGGATGTAAGATACTTTACCAATGGAAAGCTCGCTATGGAATCCAATTTTACAGTATTTGACCTTCCGTGCGGTTTTACACCAAGATCCATTGAATTTGCTAAAAACGGCAGGAAATATGTCGGACTTGACCTTCCTGCAACAATCAATGAAGTCGAACCTGCTGTAATGTCACTTCTGGATGAAGAGCAAAAGAAACTTGTCAGTTTCGAGGGCGTGGATGCAACCAACTATCACTCCCTTAAATCCGCATTTGACAAGATTGACGGAGAGGTATGCATAACAACAGAAGGACTCATGATGTATCTTACCGACCGTGAAATGGATGCAATGTGCGATAACATTAAACGGATTCTTCAGGAGCATGGAGGATACTGGATTACACTTGATCCAGAGATATCTTTTCTATACGTTTTGATAGTGAAAGCCTTCTATGGGGACAGAACAAGAGAGAAAATGTATGAGGCGAAATATAGAATTGAAGACAAATCCGATGTATCTGTCGTGGAAAATACAATAACCATCAGTTTAAGAGGAAACGTCGAGGAAAATATTAGAAATGCTTTGAATTATATTAAATCAAAAGGATTTAAACTGGAGAAACTTCCATACGCAGACCACATACCAGAGTTTAAAAGTTTGGAGAATATAGATCCTGAGATTGCAGAGCATATCAAGGAAGGCTTAAAAAAAGTGAATATATGGAAGATTTCAGTTGATGAAACAGATAAGGCTGGTATATCAGATACACCAACAGAATCTTTTAATGCAGATGCATCAGTTGACGGCAACAGACTTAATCTGGTATTGTCAGGTAATTTAGATTCATTAAGTGCACCCGAGCTACTTGGCAATTATGAAAATATTAAAAAAGATAATTCTCTCAAAAGCGTGTGCATTGATTGTTCTGAACTTGAATATGTATCCTCTGCAGGAATGCGCGTTCTTCTCATTATGCAAAACGACTGCGAGAACGGAGTCATAATGAAATCATGCAGTGAAAAGGTTATTGAAGTTTTATCAGATACCAATATACAGATTAATTAGAAAATAAGTAAATGCAGAACTTCCCCAACTTTCAATGTCGAGGAAGTTTAAAATTTTTAAAAATAATTGAATGTAAGTCTTTTTCCGGATATTTCACCATACCCCTTAAATTAAGTTCTCACCAAGTTCTCTTGCTTTTTGCAATTGATCTTCCTTATCACTGATGGCTCCTGGAACATTATTGTCATCTAAATTAATGATGTCACCAGTTTTAAATCCTAAAACTTCAAATGCTGCCATTTGAGTATTTAAAGAACTTTCAAATGCTTCTAAAGGAGCGGCACCATGAGTTGCGATTATTGAAACTTTTTTATTTGAAAACAGTTCGCTGTATTTAGGGTTCATGAAATAAGAGTATAATCTGTCGATGACAAGTTTTGCCTGAGCGTTCACGTCACAGAAGTATATTGGGCTTGCCAATATGATTCCGTCAGCTTCTTCGATTTTTTGATATATGTCCTGCATATCATCATTTAAAGCGCATTCAGAATCATGCTCTTTACAGTAGTTGTCACCCTGACATGGTGTGATTGTTAATTTGTTAACGTCTACAATTTCAGTTTCTGCTCCTTTTGAAGAAGCGCCATCTAATGCTGCTTCCAAAGCAATTCTCACATTACTTGATTCTCTTGGACTTGTATTAATTCCTAAAATCTTCATAAAATATCTCCAAAAATAAAAATAGATTATTTTTCATCAGAAAAAATCACTATTATAGTAAAAATTATCTAACACTATGCATATTAACTTATTGATAAACACAACCTATAAATAAGTTTTCAGACTGAAATTTGTTTAAGAAGACAAATTATTGAAGGGCAAAATATGGTCAATTATTGTACTAACTGCGGATGCGAAATAAGAAAAGACGATAATTTTTGTACCAACTGTGGAGCGAAAATTAGAAAGGACCATAACTTCTGTTTTAACTGCGGGACCGAAATTAAAAAGGACTATAAATTTTGTACAAACTGCGGGGCAAAAATAGATAATTCTAATGTAAACCAGGATTCTTCATCGTCAGAACCATTGTTAGACCGTGTAAATAAAATTTTAATGGAACAAAAAAGGGAAGAACAAAAGAAAAAATTAAAAACCGTTGATGAAATATTTGAATCCGAAGAGATAAAATCAGAAATAAGAAAAAACAATGCAGACAAAATTGATGTAATTCTCATTAAGGAAGAACTGAAAAATAAGATTGTCAATAAACAGGAAAATATGACCCATAATGATATTAAAAACTTCATAAAAAAAGAATTAGAAGAAATAGGAATCCCAGATGAAAAACCGATCATCAGCAAAAAAGAAAAAGAGAATAAACCCACTTCCGGAGGCTATTGCAGTTTCGGCTGCATGCATTGCTACGAGGAATTTTTCGATGGCGGAGGAGCAATAGTCGGTGACTTTGACGGCGACGGATATGTTGAGTATTATTGCAGGTTAGGGCATAACTTAGCATTTGGACGTTACTGTGAAGATTTTAAATGAATAATTAAGTTTTGAATAAATCCTGAAATTTTAAAAAAAAAAATATATAATGATAATTAGAATGCTATTGGAGCAACTCCATTATCACTGTTGAATTTGGTTAATTTTGCCATTAAATCTGTGTTGTTTGTGCTGGTTGGACCGTGAGCCCAGAAGACGACTGTATATTGTTGGCCACCGAATTCTACGACTTCTATTATTCCGTGTTGTGCGTCATCGTAGTCTGTGAATGTGGCGGTGTTGTCCGCATTTTTGGTAAGCTGCATGTCGTCCTGAATTCCGTTGACAACTTTGCCGGTGTTTTGAGCATAATAATGGTCATCGTAGTCATGATCATAGGCATCATCATAATCGTAATAACCGTCATCATCATAGTCATAATCTCCGTCGTCATCATAATAACCGTCATCATCATGATAAACAGCGTTTGTGTTTTTGTAAATTGAGACTCCTGAATCTCCATTGCTGCTTATATATGCTGAATTATTATCATTGATATATGAGCTGTTAAATCCGTCTACCTTAAAGTCATTCATGTTTGCGGCACATGCGCTGCCAATCAGCAGTGCCGTTACAACAAGTGCAAAAAATATTTTTTTAATGTTCATTGTTTTTACCTCTCTTGATTTTGTTTAATTAAAATTCCCAAAAACAATTCCGTTTTTCAAAAATCGTTTCTGTAAGACAATTAATTGTATATAAAGCTCCATATATAAAGTTTTTCGAATGTAAGCGCATACTTTCATCATAAAAAAGCAATTAAGCAAATTTAAAGTTCCTAAATTGGAAACGAAATCCCCTAAGATAATATAATCTGGTTAAAAATACCCACACATACCGACACTAAACAAAAACTCAACAGATTTCTAAATCATCAACCAATTTTTTAAGATATGATGCAGCTACCCACATTTACATTTATACAGAGTCATCTAGTGTTTACTTACAAAAAAAGTTTATAATAATAATTTTTTATAAATTAAATCAAATAAGAAAAATCGAGGCAATTATATGCCAAATATTCAGACAGAATTACTATATTACATCAATAACACTCTGCAAAATCCGTTTTTGGACCAGATTGCGCCAATCATATACCATATCGCTGATGTGAAAGTTACATTAATTCTTATTATACTGGCCGTGATAATATCCTGGAAACTGAAAAAAGACAAGATTTTTAAACTGGCGGCATTATGTCTTATTGGATTTTTAGTTTCAAGCCTTTTTGTAGGATTAGGTAAAACATTTTATCCAAGCCCCAGACCTTTCATGGTTTTGGATGGCATACGTCTGGCTGTCATTGACAACGGATATTATTCATTTCCTTCAGGCCATTTTGCCGATACAGTCATGGTGCTTTCAATTATCCTTATGAAAACTAAAAAATATAGAAAATTTTTATTTGTCCCTGCAATCGCATATGTGATGATATTGGCATTTGTAGTGATGTATGGTGGAGTCCACTATCCAATTGACGTTATCGGAGGAGGAACAATCGGACTGATATCTGCAATAATTACAGTAAGTTATCTTGATTTTATAGTGGATTATATAATTAATTTCCTAAATGATCCCCGTGAGTCTTTAAAATTATTGAAAATTAAATTAAGGTTAAAAGATTGAAAAAACATATTCTCTCTCAAAACTTTCAATATGGCATTAATAGTAAAATATGTAAAGCATTTTCAACATGAATTTTTGCAATATATGATAAATATAAACTAAATAATCTATATGAAGTCAAACGATGATTGTAATTTTAGAACTAACATTAAAAATATTAAAAGATTAAACTATTATTTAATACTTTAAGGAATAAACATTTTATTTAATCAATTGAATTTTCAATATAATGAAAGTAAAATCATGTGAAATAATTCTAAAATTATTTTA
>NZ_JAZQIJ010000217.1:0-3716 GCF_045541095.1 Methanobrevibacter sp. | reverse complement strand
ATTTTTCATAATATATAAAAAGAAAGTCAAAAAAAAGCGATTATATTAACGTTTTAAAAAATTCAATGAAAAAAAAATAAGAAAAAAAGAAAAAATTGTAAAATATCTTATCTCATGGTTTGGGTCATGTTGCCCTGTGCTGCAGCTGCAATCTGCTCAGCCTGTGCCTGAAGAGATCCAACAATGTCACTGCATTGCTGCAAGTTAGCTAGCATTTTGTCTAAACTATCTTTTAAATCCTCTTTTTGGCCTGTGAGAATTTCACGAGCGCCGTCAGCATCTTTTTTAATGGCAATGCCTGAACCGATACTTACAATAATTTCATCAGTACTTTTAAGTTCTCCTTTAATGAAAGAACCAGCACCTACAGGAACAAATGCTTCAACAGATTCTTTGCCTTCAATATCTTCAAGGGTATTGAACAGCGCATCGACTTCAGAAATGGAAGCCTGAATCATTTCGATTTGCTGTTGAATCAGTTCCGCTTGTTGTCTGTATGTATTGATTTCATTAAGAAGACTGTTTAATCTTTGCTGATCTTCCATAGTAACACCTGCGTGTCTATAAAATTTCTTTTACAATTGGGTCTAACACTTCTTCAGGAGTAATTTCATCGATTGAAACGATGGAAATCTGATTCCTGTTAATACCATGTTTACTTCCGAAACGTTCATAGACTTTTTCTTCTATGTCAGCTTCGCAAGTAGCTTTGTATTCTTTAGTGAATTCATGGTTGCTATCACCCATTACAAAAGTACCTTTAACTCTGTAAATTTTTGTTATCATATAAAATCCCTCATGATATATTAATTAAAAATTATCATCCAAAAAGCCTAATGCTTCTTCAACTCTAGCCATTTCAGGACCAGTACTATCTTTAGCTACGATTGCACCATTTGAATTTGCAATGGAACAAGCTCCGACCAAAGAAATACCTTTACCGACAGTACCAATATCTCCTTCAACACCAAATACTTTATGAGCTAAGTTAACTTCGCTGGAAGTGGCATTTTTTGTTATCAAAAATCCTTTGTTGGTGACCTTAATAAGGGAACCTATGATGTCAGTTCCGGCAATGGAACGTGCCTCTACATTTACATCCAAGGTATTTTCAATAATGTTAAGTGCATCTTCGGTTAAAAATGGGCTCGCAATTGCTCCAGTGTCATTTGCTGCGATAATATTACCGACAGCAGTGTAGTTTCCTGGAATTGAAGCGACATTTAAACCTAAGTCTTCAAACTGTTTAACTTCTCTATCTAAAACATGTGGGGAAACAACGATACCATTTGAATTAGCTACAGCTAAAGATCCTATAAGATTACTGCCTGAAATAGAAGACCTGACAACTTCGACTTCTAAAGTTTCCTTAATAATTTCGACTTTTTCATCTAAAAGATTATAAGGAACAATAGCTATGTCGTCTGTTGCAAGAATAAAGACTCCTAAATTCGGATTTCCTACAATATCAACTCTTTTCAACATATTGTTACCTCACATTAATCAAATATATGGCTTAAGGTACTATAGCTATTCTGCTAAAGTAGCTTTTACTACACCATCATCATCTTTAACTGCTTTTACAGTGATTTTAGAAGGTATTTTTTGAATACCTCTTTCCCAAATTGCATGATTGATAGATTCATCAATTTTTACTTCTTCAGCTTTCATGTGTTTAGTCAAGAAGTTTTGTACTTCTCTGATAGCTCTAGGAGCTCTGATAGTCCTTTTGACATTTTTTACATTTCTAAGTGGAATTGTGTAAACTCTTTCCATTTTAACCCCTCTTATAATTTAAGACTGTTTCTTCTCCAGTGTCTAGGTTTTGGTCTGTATCTGAGTTTACGGTTAGTTTTAGCATAAGCCCAGATTGGAATTCTCCTATTTTGTTTGTTTGCTTTTGCCATTCTTAATTTTTTAGCTAATGGTTTATTTCTACTCATTTTTTCACCCTGTAATAATAATTATTTTTTATATCCAATAACACGAGTTTGATAATGTTCCGGGAATATATCAAGTGAATTTCCTCCCCTTTCGTCAATCAGTGTCCTTATTTCAACCTCATAATCTGAGCTGTTGTCCTTGTTTGACTTTTCGTGTGAGATTTCAAACAGGTTTGTTGTAATCAGCTTTACGGACTTGTGGCCGAAACTGTCCAGATTGATGTATTGAACATCCTTTCTGTCCTCAAGGCTTTTGATTTGATTGATGTTTAATTTGGGAGTTCTGTCATCCCTTCTTGTTCCGTCTGCAATAATACCATATTCTTCTGCAACATGTTCAACAACATTTTCATGAATGAACTTGATTCCGTCGTTTGGAAATCCGTCCTTCATTATCATGTCACAGGTCTTTTCCAAAAGTTCTGTGTCCAAATCCAAAACCCTATGGGAAAATCCTAAGGCCTCGGCTGATTTGCTGGCAGGAATGTATGAATCATAGACGCCAAAGTTGGCTGTGCACAGTTCCACATCAAGACCCAGCCTTTTAAGCATGACCGCCATAAAGGATGAATCTTTTCCTCCACTATATAAGACACCGGCTTTCATCGATATTATTTCCTTGTGATTTTAATTTCTCTTTTCTGACCAGAAATCTGTCTTAAAAGAACTTTTAATTGGTCGTCAGTAACCTTACCTCTTAAACTGCCTGCCTGAGCTGACTGAATCAGTTGGAGTTCAATCTGTTCGACAAGTTCAGGTTTGGTTAACTTGAGATTGCCCAATCTTGTACGAGCTTCAGGGGTCATGATCTGACCTAAAATCTGTTTTTTCTGAGCTTCGAACTGTTGTCTTTGGGCTTCTTGCTGTTGCATCTGTGCAAGCTGTTGCTGTTGTGCTTGCTGGTTTTGCATAGCAGCCTGTTGAGCTTGTAATTCAGCCATTCTTTTACGACGAATTTCATCTAAATCGCTCATATCAAACTCTCCGAATTATAATTAGTATTTTTCAAGTTCAGGAATATCTTTAATGATTTCAGCAGAAATTTTATCTAAGAATGATCTTCCTGCTGGGGAGACAACTCTTCCACCTTCAACTTTTTCCACATATCCTGCGTCTTCTAACTGATGAAGTGCGGTTCTGATAATGGATCCGCTACCTTTCATGAATTTTTCAGGACGTACGCCACGGTCTTTTTTACCACCGTAGAAAGTTCTTAAACTCATAACTCCTACAGGACCATCCATGTAAACTCTTCTGATGATAGAAGCAGTTCTAATAAACCACCAATCTGCACTTTCTGGTTTTCTTTCTTTGTGAACACCAGTTTTTACAAAATTGGACCATGCAGGGGAATTGATTTTTTCGTTGTTTTTAAATTCTTCTGCGACTTTTTTAATTAATAAATCTGCAGGTACATCAAATACAGTAGTCATATTAATTCTCCAATATTTTTAATTAAATAATTGTAGCTTAATCCACTGTAAATTTAAGACCTAAAAAATTGGGCCTGTAACTCTAAATTTAAAATGTTTAAGGCTTTTTCTTATAGATTACAGCAACATGGCCTCTAACGTCTATAAGCTGTGCTTTAGTCTTAGAGACAATTTCATCTATGTAATCATCTTTATTTCTAGCGATATTTTTTGCAAATTTAAGTTTAACAATCTCATTAGCCTTGAGCTGGCGTTTGATTTCTTCGATAAGATTATCGTAGACACCGCTTTTACCAATGTTGATTGTCATCGCACCAAGAGCTCTATTCATCATTTCTTT
>NZ_JAZQIJ010000216.1:0-2044 GCF_045541095.1 Methanobrevibacter sp. | reverse complement strand
TTAAAAAGGATATCTTTTAATATACTTTATATAAAATATAATAACATGACAAAAAAAGTGAAAATGATACTCATTTCGTTGATTTTTTTGTTCTTTGTTATTGGTGGGGTGTCAGCAAGTGAATATAATTCAACAGATTTTGCTTGTGAAATTCAGGAAGAGAGTCCAATAGCAATTGATTCAAACGAATATGAAGAAACAACATTAGAATACAGTATTGAAAGCACAGCAGATAACAACTTAAAAAGTGAATCTCTAAATACAGAAATATCAAAAGAAGGTAATGATGAATTAGATGCCGTTGACAACAGCTCAACAAAAGCTACCTTGAAAGTTACTAGCGATTCAAATTTCGTTAAAAAAGGAAATACTTACTATTTATATTTAACAGATGCAAGCGGCAATAAAATAGCAGCCAAAAAATTAACTATAGAATTTGATGGGAAAAATTATACAAAAACCACTGACAAAAACGGGAAATTTGGTATTCCTGTTAATTTGGATAACTCTACAGCATCAATGAATATTTCCTTCAGCGGAGACGACAAATACGACGCATTTACCCAGTTAGTTGATTTCTATATCGACAAGTCAATGACCATAGAGATTGGAAATGCAAAACTTCTGACAAACGGATATCTCAGAATTTATCTGAAAGGTACAACAAGTGCAATATCCGGAAAAACAATTAAAATAAAAGTTGGAGATAAGACTTTCACTAAAAAAACAGGTGCGGAAGGATTTGTTGTATTAGCTCCAAAAGTCAGCAAAGGCACATATGACGTGACAGTTACATACAACAACTATACAATTTCCAAAAAGATCAAATGCATTGTAGGAAATGTGCTGAATCCTTTCAAAAAAGCCATCCCTCTTGTAAATGGAGTTCCGGATATTGATAGAATGCCTGCAAGTTTTGTCATGGGAGATGGTGATGCTAAATACACCCTTACAAAAGCTCAATACCGTGCGACCATAAAAAGAGACAGCTATTCACTATTTTTATATGGTAAACTGTCAAAATATACATTCTTTAAAACAAAATCAGAGCCTAACAAGTATCATGTTTTAAAACGTGAAAAATGGAACGTTATTGAAAGGGAACTTAACACCAAACTGGTCAAGAAAAATAAATATAACTACTGGCCGGCGACAATTACCGCAAATCTAAAAGGAAAATCATATACTTACTCAGAAGTTCGTGACGTTCAAAATACTGAATATACCTGCGGTCCGACATCAGCCAGTGTTTGCAGCCAGGCTCTAAGAAATTATTTTTCTGAAAAATATTTCCAGGTAAAAGCGCATGTAAAAAATGGAGTAAATTTATATGTCCTGAAAAAAGCTGTAGACAGAAGTAAGTTTAAATCAACCTATTTTTATTCCATGAGCACTGCCGTAAAACAGCTGGCTAAAGGAGGATGTGCAGTAATAGCTTACCTTCCAAATCATTACGTGTCTGTAATAGATGTCAGCAAGGACGGCAAAAAAATACTGGTCAGTAACTCTTATGGAAAATATAACGTTGGCGGAGACACTAAAATTCCTACAAATTGGGTAACATTGAAAAAATTTAACAAGAAATTCCGAGGCGTGGGAATAATTGTTAAACCTAATTATAAACTAAGTAAAACCGTTAAAACCCATATAAAATGTTTATACAAAAGTATGGGTACAAATTACATGCGTAAAAATACTAGTGAAAGAATACCAGATGTTCCGATTTAGTAAAAAACTAGTTTCAAAAACTTAGTTATAATAACATGCAGTGTAATGGTGTAAAAAAATAACACCAACGCTATAAACAAAAAGCGAATCGATTGCATAGAATCCCTGTGGAATCTTTTCGCTAAAAATTTCTTTGCAATCAGAATGCAAAGGGTAGATGATGATGTTTTCTATCCAAAATTCCTTAACCATGACCATTGATGCTATCTTTAATTTCTAAAAACTATTTTATCTATTCAAAAGTTTTTTTATTATTAGCTGAAAATAAACTATGCCGATCAATTAATAAAATGAATAATCTATGAACATATTTTTT
>NZ_JAZQIJ010000215.1:0-22445 GCF_045541095.1 Methanobrevibacter sp. | reverse complement strand
ATATTTTTTATATTATAAATAATCAAGTAAAATTTATAAAAAATTTAAACTTCTTTTATACATAAATATAATATTATGAAAGGATGCTACTGTCTAATCATTAATGTTGATGGAAAACTTGAATTAAAAATCGGCAAACTTGGAAACATCAAATTCAAAAGAGGGTATTATGTCTATGTCGGTTCAGCCATGAATTCCCTTGAATCAAGAATCAGAAGACATTTAAGTGAAGACAAAAAGCTCCATTGGCATGTTGATTATCTCTTGAAAAGGGCGAAAATCAGAGATGTAATATATAATGAATCAACACGTAAAATAGAATGTGAATTATCTGAATATATCTCAAAAAAGACAGATGGCATAAAAGATTTTGGATGTTCAGACTGTGAGTGTGAAAGTCACCTATATTATTTTAAAACAAAAAAAGAAGCTATTGAATGTGTAGAAAATGCATACAAATCAATAGCTATGGAATTCAAATACTTTAAAAAATGAATTGCCTGTTTTTCTTGTGTTTGTAGGATATTTCAAATGCGTCCAAAGCGATTTTTTTCAAAGTCTCAGTATCACTGTCTGTAATTCCTACAACATCTTCCCATTCACTTTCCAAACGGGAAATCTCATCCAGAATATCTGATCCTTTGGAAGTCAAAGCACAATCATATTCAAGACCATTTTGAGGATGCAAATCAATTTCAATAAGGCCATATTTTTCCAGTTTCTGATATTTTTTTAGATACAAACCCAAATGCATATTGAAAAGGTCATCCTTTTTAGCTTTTTCAAACTGTTTAACTCTAATCTTTTTGTGATGAGGCTTTTCGTGTTTTCTTACCTGTTTCAAGAGTTTGATTTGATTTTCATGTAAAAATATGCTTAGATTTTCACGAACATAAGTCATTTTAGACTCTTCAATAACCCCAATCAGATTGGAGGCACTCATTTTTTCTATTGCTTTTGTATGTGGATGAGCCATATTGACACCTTATTTCATTTGTCCGAATATTCCTCTCATTATTCCTTTTGTTACTTCACGTGCAACTGTATTGGCTGCCTGTGAAGCTGCTCTTTCGGCCATTTTTTGAGCTTCGGATTTTTTGGCTCTTCCGCTTTTCTGTGTTTGTCCTCCACCCATTACTGTTCCAAGAATATCTCCCAAATCGAATGCTGGTTTCTGTGGAGCTTCTTGTTCAGGTTCAGGTGCTTCTGCCTGAGGAGTTACCTCTGCGGGAGCTTCCTGTCTTTGTTCGATAGCTTGTTCTATAACCTCTTTAGTTTCAGGCACCACTTCACTTTGTAAATCAGGATTGGAATCTATTTTGTTAAGCAATAGTTCATATGCGGATTCAGGGTCAACAGCTTCCCAATATTTGGATTTGAGTTCAGATAAATTGATTAACTCTTCTCTTCTTGCATCATCAATTGCTCCAATGTAACTTTGTGGAGGCACTATATTTACCTTTTCAACAACTGTAGGAACACCTTTTTCATCAAGTACTGATACCAGTGCTTCACCTATTCCAAGCTCGGAAATCACATCAGCAGTATTGAATTCAGGATTAGGTCTGAATGTTTCAGCAGCCACCTTTACCGCTTTTTGGTCCTTCGGAGTGTATGCATGTAGAGCATGCTGTACACGGTTTCCAAGCTGTGCTAAAATATCATCCGGAATATCAGCAGGAGATTGTGATATGAAGTAAAGGCCGACACCTTTTGATCTGATTAACCTTACAATCTGTTCGATTTTTTTGGCGAATTCAGGTGACATGTCATCAAAGAGAAGATGTGCCTCATCAAAGAAGAAAACAAATTTAGGTTTATCCATATCCCCTACTTCCGGCAGGTTCTCGAATAATTCAGATAACATCCAAAGCAGGAATGTGGAATATATTTCAGGAGAAAGTGATAATTTTTGAGCGTCCAAAATATTAATGATACCTTTTCCATTATCATCAACTTTCATGAAATCATTTAAATCCAATGCAGGTTCAAAGAAGAAATCATTACCTCCTTGGTCTTCAAGTGTAATGAGACTCCTCAAAATTGTATTTGCAGATTTATCAGCTATCGCACCGTATTCACCTTCATACTGATCCTTATTTTCAACCACATGGTTTATCATTGATTTCAAATCTTTCAAATCAATGATCGGTAAGGAATTTTTATCCGCTACTTTAAATACAATATTTAATACGCCTGATTGGGCTTCTGATAAATTCAATATTTTTGAAAGCAGAACCGGACCCATTTCAGATAATGTTACTCTTACCGGAAGACCTTTCTCACCAAACAGGTCCCAGAATTCTACAGGATAGGCTTTAAAATTAAAACCTTTTTCATCTAGACCGTATTTTTGCCTGTTGTTGGTGATAAAATCAGTGTCAGAACCTATTTTTGCAAGTCCTGAAATATCCCCTTTCATATCCGCTAAAAATACTGGAACTCCCAAATCACTGAATGATTCTGCCATCACCTTTAATGTGACTGTCTTACCAGTACCAGTTGCTCCGGCTATCAAACCATGACGATTAGCCAGTTTCGGTAACAAATACACACCAGTGTTTTCATTACAACCAATCAATATTTTTTCATCAGCAAACATTTATTCACCCGTTTTCAATTTTTTTAATTAACCAATTAGTCTTTTTAACAATATTTTGTCGTCTGAAGGCTTTAGCAATCCTTTTGATTGCATCCAAGTTTTTGACAAAATTGTCCAGCCATGAGAATATGTCTCCCGGATAGACCTGAATTTGATATTTTCTAAACAGCTTATTTGATATATCTTGTGGGTCCTTGCCTTTAAGTCTTTCGTGAATTATGACCTCGGAAATTCCTCTCTGCATGCATGAACAGAAGGGCCTGTCCTGACATCTGCACTGCATAAAATCGCTTTGAAGTGCAATCAGTGCATCCTGAAATTTCTTGTCGACCTTTTCTATGGCTTCACCGCTTGATATGATGTCCAAAGTGGATTCGGCAAAAAGTCTTGTTGAAAACTTAATTTTCAATGCATTGGCAATCTGATTGTGGATAACACTTGAAAGATATGCATTTTCAAACATCTCCAAATCAAGCGCCATGGCCAATATCAAAACCTTAAGCTTGTCGAACTTGTCCTTTTTTTTATACATCGGTGACAAACCCACATATCTTTGAAGATAATTGTAATCGTTTAGCGTATTTTTGATAAACTCCGCATCATCAATTGATAAAAACGATACTGACGTTGCCCTGCCGTATTTTGTTACTTCCAATTTGTTGTTGAGACCCTTTTCGATTAGTCCCAATTCCTTCATCTCATCGACAGCTATTTTTATGCTTATTGGAACGTCAATATTCTTATAAAATTTATTCAGTTCATCCATTGACCTGATTGAAGTTGATGAGACATCCGCAAGAATCTGCTCATAGGCTGACTCCTCATCATATTCAATGAAGACATCTTCACTGTTGCTTTCAAGAAGTTCCAGTGCCATTGCCTCTTCGGATTCACCTGCAAAATCATTTCCCACTTCAGGTATCAGATAAACTATACCTCTGTCGTGATAGGACGGCCTTCCTGCACGACCGAGCATCTGTGAAAATTCATTCGGATTAATCCACTTGTTTCCCATTACCAGTGAGTCAAATATTACCTGTGATGCCGGAAAATCCACACCCGCAGCAAGGGCCGCAGTTGTAACGACACATGAAATTCTGCCCTTGTCAAAGTCCTTTTCAATCTTTTCCTTTTTATAATATGACAATCCTGCATGATATGCTTTGGCGTTGATACGCTTATTCGTCAGGTAATTTGCAATCTGATGGGTTTTACGTCTTGAATTGGTAAATATTATAGTTTGACCTCTGAAGCCCTTTTTGGATTTGGTATTGAATTCCCGTTTAACCAGTGCCTGCATCAAGTGGCGCTTTTGAGATTCGTTTCTTACATAAACCAGATGTCTCTCCAAAGGAACAGGTCTTTCGTCATACTTGACAAGCTTCATGTTGAATTCATCCGCCAGAAATTCGGGATTTTTGACAGTGGCTGAAAGACCAATGATTTGAGTTTTTGGATATAGATGCTTAATACGTTTTATCAATCCGTTCAGACGTGTTCCACGGTCTTCATCATCAATCATATGAATTTCATCAATCAGTACAACACCTAAATTAGACAGAGTGTCCGAATTGCCGTTTCGCAAAAGATAATCTATTCCTTCATATGTAGCCACAACGATATCTGATTTTGAAACATCAGAATCAGGAAGTTTAAGTTCGCCTTTAGCTTTAACACGGTTTCTTCCGACTTTGATGGCAACATTTAAACCCAATTTCTTATATTTCCTTTTGAAATCTCTGTATTTCTGGTTTGCAAGAGCAACCAATGGAGTTAAAAACACAAACTTTTTGCCCTTAAGTGCTTCGGTAATTCCCGCAAGCTCACCTACCAAAGTTTTTCCGGAACCTGTTGCACTTACAACAAGCAAATCTTCTCCCTTCAAAAGCCCTTCTTTAATTGCAAGATACTGAACAGGCAACAATTTATCATTTCCTGAGTCAAGTAAAACATTTTTAAAGTCTTTAGGAATCTTTAACCTTTTCATATCTACTGGAGGTATAATGTGCCTTGATTTTTTAGTTTTATCAAACAGTGTAAGTTTCCTGTTTTTTATAGCATCAAAATGAGGATCAAGAACTGATAATGTCTTCTCAAGACTTCCTGTTTTTTCCAATGTCTTTTTGAGGTTTCTAAAAATTGCTTTATCAAAGCCTTGAAGCTTTAACTCTTCTTTAATTGTGTCATGTGCACAGTCCTTGCAAATCAATTGATTGTTATGTTTATAAGAGTAATCTGAATTTACTATAGTGATGTTTCCCTCATAGGCACAGAAGTCACAAACCTGAGTATGCCTTACCTTGATGTTTTGTGATGCAAGGAACTTTTCAACATTATCATCTTTAGTTGCAAGAAATACTGCCTGTGAGCGAAGCAATCTGATGACTTCCCCTGGCGGAAGTAATTTTTCATTCAATGTGGAGTTATCCTTAAAGTTATAATCTGCAACAAACCTGGAAATAGCTAGTGAATCTCCTTCATGAGTAAACTTGATGTTTCCAACGAATTCGGGTTCCCTTTTGTGATTCAATGCTCCCTTTGGAGAACCGATTGGATATAATCTCCACTGTTTTTTAACTTTCTTTAAAACTAGCATTATAAATAATTATATTCCTAATTGTTAATAAATTTTAAAACAGTTATAATATCAAAATTAAATGAAAAATAAAAAAAAGTAATTAATTTGATTATCCAATATAATCAAATCTGGTTTCTAAAATAATAATCAATGCAAATCCAATGACAGCAATAATCAGACATGGGAACAGACCTGCAAAATTGAAACTGACTGATTCCATGATTGCAACACCCGGAACCTTTAAAGAACCAAGCATAACACCAATAAGAAATGCCATTGTTACCTCTTCATGGTTTTTGAGAAGGAAGTTCAAGATTCTGGAAAAACCTAAAATACCAATCAAAGCACCGACTACAAAGACAATGATTTCTGAGAAATGAAGCTCATGAAGAGCATTGAGCATATACTGATACTGACCAAGCAGCAAAAGTAAAAATGAACCTGAAATTCCAGGCAGAATCATAGCACAAATTGCAATCATCCCTGAAATGAACAGGACAATTAGGGAGTGATTGGCTGCAATAGGATTCATGCTTACGAATAGATATGTCAGAACCATACCAATAATTGCAAATACAATGTTTTTAAGATTGATTGAATTCAATTTCCTGAAAAGAATTACAGCAGAAGCGATAATCAAACCTAGGAAGAATGCATATGTATAAGCGGTAAAGTTTTCCATACAGAATGTGACAACCTTTGCCAGTGTTAAAAAAGCAATACCAATACCTAAAACCAGAGGTATGAAGAACTTGAAATCAATTTCATCAAGCAACGCTGTCCAGAATCCTTTAATATCACCTTTAAATAATGGCTTTACAAACCCGAAACTTATCTTACTGATTGCCTCTACCAAATGTCCATAGATACCGGTTATGAGAGCAATTGTTCCTCCTGAAACCCCAGGAACAATATCTGCTGAACCCATTAGGATACCTCGAACGAATATCAATATAGCTTCCTTAATGTCAAAATTCAAAATTATCACCTATATAATCATATATTATATAAGTAGGACTTGATTAAAATAAGTTATTGAAAAAAATAGAAAAAATGGAATAATTCAAAGGAATTATTCAAATTAAATTTAATCTTCTTTGCAGATGTATGCATAAAGAAGAGCTGCACAGACTGCACCGAGAATAGGTCCGACAAGATAAATTGGGAAGAATCCCCAGAGGTTTTGACCTCCTAAAACCATGTCCATAAGGTATGGTCCGAATGTACGTGCAGGGTTGATTGAAGCACCGGTAAATGCACCTAAAACTACAATTACAGTAGCTACAGTCATACCGATTGATATTCCTGCAAAACCAGGTTCTGCCTTTTCGTCAACTGCAGTACCCATAATTACCATCATGAGGAAAAATGTTCCTAAAAACTCAGCAATCATTGCTTGAGTATAGCTTACGCCAAGACCAGGTGCGGTTGCTCCAAGTCCTCCGATTGCTACAGCAGGATCGCCTAAGCATAAAAACAGTGCAATACTTCCTAAACATGCACCAATACACTGTGCGACAATATAACCGATACTTTCAGTTAAACCAATGTTTTTGGTTACAAGAAGTCCAATGGTTACGGCAGGATTGAAATGTGCTCCGGAAATTTTTCCAAAGGCATATATTCCAGCCATTACAGTTAAACCGAATGCCAATCCGATTGCAATCCAGTCACCAAGTCCTCCAAGAACACCAATTCCTGCTCCGCCCAGTGATATGCTGTCTGAAATCAGCAGTGTTACGACTGCTGCTCCTGTACCGAAAAGAACCAATAGGAATGTACCTACAAGCTCTGCAAATAACTTTTTACCTAAACTATAAGCCATTTATCTCACCTAAACTGCTTCTCTCCATTGACAGTATTCGTGTTTGTTGTCAGCAAGACATGCTGAAGCACACTGTTTACATCCTCTTACTGGAGATCCAGGAGTTTCTTTGTCAAGTGCGATAATGTTGGTCATCATAGTTGCGGTAATAGGTTCTGAAGTTAAAAGACATGGGTAGTCAGCAAGTCTCATGAGTGATGAGAATCTGACAGTGATTGCACATGCAGGGTAAGTGTACCTTTGAGGGTTCATGAGTACTTCATTTTCAAGGATTGAAGTGAAATCAACTTCCATTCCTTTGATTCTAGGAATGATTTCATATCCACTTGAAGAACGCATTTTTCTTGCGTTACTCATTGCGTTGAAACCTCTGTAAATCATGTCCATGAAGTCACAGTTGTGCAATTCAGCTGCTGCACCTCTTTTTGGATATTGCTGTACATAGTTGTGGAACCTTTTATTTAACATGTCTACAACCATTGGAGCGGTAAATCCATCTAATTCCAATAGGAATTCAGTTGCACATGCGGATGCACCAGTTGAAAGTTTAAGTACATCAAATGGAGATTTGAATACATCAAGGTTGTTTCTAAGTGAGTTTTCAATTACACCAGCAGTTGCCTGGATAATTGACATGGTAACGTCATCTTTACACATGTTGTATGTGGACTGACCTATGTGGTGACCGATATCTCCAACACAGTATGCAGGAACAGTTACAATGTTACCATAGTGTACGCCATCATCCATTGCAGCTTTAACGATAGGAGTCATTGCCTTTTTATATTTGTTCATGTAGTCCCTTACATCAAATGAAGAGTGGTCTGCATCATCCATCAATTGGCCTTGTCCTTCAATAGGAGTTTTGTAAATCATCTGCAATGTTGCGATTTCTTTTTCTGTTGCTTGGGTAGCTGTGAGACCGTCTTCAATGGCATTTGCAAATGCATCACCTATACCATATGAAGTGTTCATACCCCAGGATTTTGCAGATAATATTCCTTGTTTATGATGTACAGGAATGTCCATTTTAGCCAATATTTGGTTAACAACATTACTTGTACTTCCAGGCATTAAAGCAAAGTCCACTACACAAGTTGGTCCGTAAAATCCGCCGTATCTTCTGATTGATTCTTTTGCAATCAATGCTTCTGAATCAGCAATTGCCTGAATAAACTTGTCAACACTGTCTGCAAATTCACCATCTTCTTCACATAAGATTTCAAGAATAGGTGGAGTTTGGAAGTGTTCAATAAACGGATCATCTTCACATTTTAATGTGTCTGTAATGGAAGATAAAATCTCATAATGGTTTTTTACAGATTCCTTATGTAAGTTAATTACGGATTCTGCTTGATTGTCTAATGCTTTCATACCTGCTACAGCATCTGCATAAGGTTTAGCATCAGTAATTTTAAAGTCATTGTATCTGTTTTCAGTAATGACTTTAACATCTGCCTTTTGAGCCGCCATGGACTCATCAATCATTTTTTCATATAACTCTCTCATAATATCACCTGATTGATTACTGTTAAGTAGTATTAACACTTAACTACTCAGATAATAATAAATTAATCAACATATTATTTAAATCTGTTTAAATAATTCTAAAAAAAAGGAAAATGCAAGAATATAAGTTAAATTAAAGAAAAAATAATGAACAAAATTGTAAAAAATAATCTAAAGATGATGAAAATAAAAAAATTAATTGATGGAAATTAATTCACTATTTAAAAAAGGAAAAATTAAAAGAATGAATTATTTTCCAATATCTTCCACCAGTTCCTTAGCATAAGGCGTGATGTTTTCATTAAGCATCTTTTCTAAAAACTTACCAGTATATGTGCCGGCTTCGGCAATTTCTTCAGGAGTACCAGTAGCTATTACCTGACCTCCTCCATCACCACCATCAGGACCTAAGTCAATGATATGATCGGCAGTTTTTATAACATCAAGATTGTGTTCAATAACAACAACTGAATTGCCCGCATCAGTCAATCTGGCAAGAACATCCAACAGTCTTTTAATGTCATCAAAGTGAAGACCTGTTGTTGGTTCATCCAGAATGTATAATGTTTTACCAGTACTTGTTCTTGAAAGTTCCTTAGCAAGCTTGATTCTTTGTGCTTCACCACCAGAGAGAGTTGTTGCAGGCTGACCAATCTTCATATAACCAAGTCCGACATCATACAATGTCTGGAGCTTTTTGGTAATTTTAGGAATGTGCTGGAAAAACTCTAAAGCTTCTTCAACAGTCATTTCAAGAACTTCATAGATATTTTTACCTTTGTACCTAATATCTAAAGTCTCTTCATTGTACCTTTTACCGCCACAGACTTCACATGGAACATAAACATCGGCTAAAAAGTGCATTTCAATCTGAACGATTCCATCACCGGAACATGCTTCACATCTTCCGCCTTTGACGTTGAATGAAAATCTTCCCGGCTTGTAACCTCTGGCTTTTGATTCGGGAGTATTTGCAAACAAATCACGAATGTCAGTGAATACACCAGTATAGGTTGCAGGATTTGACCTTGGAGTCCTACCAATTGGTTTTTGATCTATTGCAATAACCTTATCAATGTTTTCCAAACCTTCAATCTTATCATATTTTCCGGCAAACATGAACTTTTTAGCAAGCTTTCCGTGAGCTCCCTTGTATAGAATTTCATTGATTAGACTACTTTTACCTGAACCACTCACACCAGTTACACAGGTAAACTTGCCCAATGGAATTTCTACATCGATGTTTTTTAAATTGTTTTGAGCAGCACCTTTGATTTCAATGAAATGGCCGTTTCCTTCCCTTCTAGTTTTAGGAATGTCTATTTTTTTAACCCTTGAGATATATTGGCCTGTAATTGAATCAGGATTATTCATAATATCCAACGGAGTTCCCTGAGCAACTACCTTACCTCCATGCTCACCGGCACCAGGACCAATATCCACAACATAGTCTGCAGACAATATTGTCTCTTCGTCGTGTTCAACAACAACAAGAGTATTTCCCAAATCTTTAAGTCTTTTAAGCGCTTCAATAAGCTTGATGTTGTCTCTTTGGTGAAGACCAATACTAGGTTCATCCAGAATGTATAATACACCAACCAGTCCAGAACCGATTTGAGTAGCAAGCCTGATTCTTTGTGCTTCACCACCGGAAAGTGTTCCTGATGACCTGGACATTGACAAGTAATCAAGACCCACTTCAACCAAAAAGCTTAGCCGTTCTTTAATTTCCTTTAAAACCTCTTTTGCGATGAAGTTTTCACGCTCTGTTAACTCTAAATCCTG
The DNA here is from genome assembly GCF_045541095.1 of Methanobrevibacter sp. Lineage (GTDB taxonomy): Archaea > Methanobacteriota > Methanobacteria > Methanobacteriales > Methanobacteriaceae > Methanocatella. Next base: position 12,146 of record NZ_JAZQIJ010000215.1, on the reverse strand, counting down.
GAAAAACTGATATGAATCCTTAATTGCCAAGTCACAAACGTCAATGATTGATTTTCCACCGACAGTTACTGCAAGTACTTCCGGTTTTAGACGTTTACCGTCACAAACATAACATTTTCTGTCAGACATGAATTTTGACAGGTATTTTCTTGAATAGCTTGATTTGGTTTCAAAGTACAGCCTTTGCATTCTTGGAACGACACCTTCAAATCTGCGGTTAACCATATATGACCTGTTTCTTCTTTTGAAAGTAAATGGAATCTTTTCATCACATCCGAATAATATTGTATCCTGATACTTTTTGTCAAGTTCCTCGAATGGAACATCCATACTGAAATTGAAATGGTCAGATACTGCCTTAAGCATCTGATAATAATAATTCTCTTTTTTGGAAGAACTTGCCCACGGAACAATTGCACCCTCATTTAAAGTTAATGACATGTCTGGAACAACCAAATCTGGATCAATTTCCATTTTTGATCCAATACCGTTACATTCAGGACATGCTCCCTGTGGAGCGTTGAATGAAAACATCCTTGGTGTCAGTTCCTCAAAGTTAATTCCACAGTCAACACATGCAAAATGCTCCGAGTATTTTTTCTCATACTCCTTTTCCCCATCATCAAATAATACTGTAATTAAACCGTCAGTACGCTCTGAAGCGGTTTCAAGAGAGTCAACAAGTCTTCTTTTAAAGTCAACTCCTTTTCTTATTTTTAATCTGTCAACTATCACATCAATATTGTGCCTGTAGGTTTTTGCAAGTGAAATATCCTCATCAAGGTCACGTATTTCTCCATCAACACGTACCCTTACAAAACCCTGATTTCTCAAATCTTCCAAAACGTCCTTGAACTGACCTTTCTTATCACGGACTATAGGTGATAAGACCTGAATCTTAATTCCTTCACCTTCTTCAATGATGGAATCACCAATTTGGCCAATGGTTTGATGAGAAATTTCTCTTCCACAATTTGGACAGTGTGGAATTCCAATTCTTGCAAACAATAATCTTAGATAATCATAAATTTCTGTAATTGTCCCAACAGTTGATCTTGGATTTTCCCTTGTAGTCTTTTGGTCAATTGAAATAGCCGGTGATAAACCTTCAATGGATTCCATTTCGGGTTTTTTCATCTGCCCCAGAAATTGCCTTGCATAAGCGGATAATGATTCAACATACCTGCGCTGTCCTTCAGCATATATTGTATCAAAAGCGAGTGATGACTTTCCAGACCCACTTAAACCTGTAATGACAATGAATTCATCTCTAGGAACACTAACATCAATATCCTGTAAATTGTGCTCACGTGCGCCCTTAATGACAATTTGTTTTTTAGAATCTTCAGCCATAATTTTCTCCATTAATTTTGTTATATAATATTAGAACAATCTCCCATATATAATATTTGAGAGAGCAATTGATAAGTAATAGTAAAAAAATGAATTAAAAAGATATTTAACAAGAGCATATCACATTCATTTCAGGAATATTTATCATATTTTTAGCTATAGTAGTGAATGGTTGATTAATTTTCTTATTTTCATTTAAAACCACCATTAAAAGATTTAAAGATATAGTGGAGTTTGTTATATCTATTGAAATATTAATGTCTTCAATATTTTCAAAACATTCCTTGTTGATGGAAAATAATTCACTTAAATCCAATATTTCCAAACAAACAGGAACTCCTTCAGTGCTGAAGTCTAAAATAATTCCATCTTCCAATTCTAGAGATTCAGAATATTTATAATCTTCAGTGATTTTAATATGAATGCTGTCAACATCAATATCATAGGAATATTTTAAATCAAATTTTTTAACTTGGTTCATATTCACGAAGCCTCCTACTTCTTTTTGCAGAATATATGGTTTTTAATGTAATCTCTTGAGTATTAATTATCATTATTATTAAATATATATCTTTAGATTTTTGTTTAGGATGCTCATAAACAACTTTATATGTTCCTGTTTTAGTTTTCCCAATCTGAACAGGTTTAGCATTTAATAATAATTCATAAATCATTCCAATATCTTCATTACGATTAATATTTGATTCAATGAAATGTCTTGATTCAATTATCTGAGATTCATCCAAACTACCAAGTAATTCCAACACTTCTTTCAATGTATAGTTAAATATATCATCACCACCTACACATCAGTAGTAATAATATACTAAAATATATTACTTAATATATTTTGAAGTGCAAATGTGTGCAAAAGCACACATCAAAAAATCAAAGTAAAACTATTTGTCAAAGCCCTTTAAGGCATAAAGTTTATTTCTTAACTCTGCAGCCCTTTCAAAGTCAAGCCTTGCAGCAGCATCCTTCATGTCCTTTTCGAGATCCTTTATAAGTAAGCGAAGTTCATCTTTAGGCATCTTTTCAACTTCAGTACCTGTAAGACCTTTATATTTTTCTTCTTCGTCAGCCAATTTTTCTTTCAGGGTTCTTTGGGTGGATTTCGGTGTAATCTTATGAACCTCATTGTATTTCATCTGCAGTTTGCGCCTTTTAAGAGTGATGTCATATGCGTTTTTAACAGAATCGGTCATGTCATCCACATACATTATAACACGGCCGTTAACATTTCTTGCTGCCCTACCGATAGTCTGTATAAGGGATGTTTCGTTTCTCAAAAATCCTTCCTTGTCCGCATCCAAGATAGCTACAAGAGAAACCTCAGGCAAATCAAGACCTTCCCTTAAAAGGTTTACACCAACCAGCACGTCAAATTTACCTCTTCTGAGGTCATCCACAATGTCTATTCTCTCAAGCGTGTCGATTTCCGAGTGCATGTACCTTACCTTAACACCGATTCTTGCATAATAATCTGTCAAATCCTCAGCCATTCTTTTTGTCAATGTAGTGACAAGCACCCTTTCATCTTTTTCTGCGGTTGCCCTTACTTCCTGAAGCAGGTCTTCAACCTGACCAGTTACCGGCCTTATTATAACTTCAGGGTCGACCAAACCTGTCGGACGGATGATTTGCTCTACAACATTTCTTGATTTTGCAAGTTCATATTGTGCAGGTGTTGCAGAAACATAAATTACCTGATTTACTGATGATTCAAATTCATCAAATCTCAATGGTCTGTTTTCCTTAGCGGAAGGCAATCTGAAACCGTGCTCAACCAGGGTTTCCTTACGTGCCCTATCCCCATTATACATTCCCCTGATTTGAGGAACCGTTACGTGGGACTCATCTATGATTGTCAGAAAGTCGTCCGGGAAATATTTTAAAAGAGAATATGGTTTTTCTCCCCATTTACGGCCTGACAGGTGCATGGAGTAGTTTTCTACACCAGGGCAGTAACCCATCTCCTGAAGCATTTCAATATCAAAGCGGGTTCTCTGCTCCAGCCTTTGAGCTTCAAGCAGTTTTCCTGTTAGGTTCAATTCCTGCAGGCGTTCATCAAGTTCCTGCTTGATGTTGGCAATTGCAGTGTCCATTTTGTCCTGACCGACTACAAAGTGCTTTGCGGGGAAAATCATGTATCTTTGAAGGGATTCCTGCTTTTTGCCTGTTACCTTATCAATCAAACTGATTGCATCTATTTCATCACCAAACAGTTCAATTCTTATTGGTGGTGTTCCATGAACAGGATTGATTTCAATGACATCCCCTCTGACTCTGAACTGACCTCTGTCAAATTCTATGTCGTTTCGTTCATACTGCATGAAAACCAATCGTCTGAGAATTTCAGACCTTTCGTAAATGTCTCCGACAGCAATTCCAAATGCAAACTCACCATAATCTTCCGGAGAACCAATACCATAGATACAGCTAACACTGCTTACAACAATCACGTCATCCCTTGATAAAAGGGACTGTGTTGCGGAGTGCCTCATCATGTCGATGTCTTCGTTGATTGAAGCCTCCTTGTCAATGAAGGTGTCTGTTCTTGGAACGTATGCCTCCGGCTGATAGTAATCGTAATAGCTCACAAAGTACTCCACAGCATTGTCTGGGAAAAATTCCTTGAATTCCTCATACAACTGTGCAGCAAGGGTCTTGTTGTGGGAAATTACAAGGGTAGGTTTTTGAACCTTTTCAATGACGTTTGCCATCGTAAATGTTTTTCCAGAACCTGTTACTCCCAGTAAAGTCTGTTCCTTTATGCCTTTGTTTATGCCTTCGGCTAACGAATCAATGGCTTTCGGTTGATCACCCAACGGTTTATAGGGTGATTTCAGTTTGAACTCTTTCATATTTATCTAATTGGTTATCGAAATGTTGTAGCTGATATGAATAAATCTTGGAGCGCAGCAGGGAACGACCTTCTGATCCCTGATTGAAAGCTCACCATATTTTTTAAGCTCCTTTTCAAGATCCTTTTTAATTCCTGAAACGTTTTCCTCATTGTAAACTTTGAGGGAACCCAGAAATACGGTTTTAGCAGCCATATTCATGACTGATATGCTGTCAACTTTGTCCATCTCATCATATTTCTCTAGAATATTATTAGATTTATCAACCAGCTCTGTTTTGATTTGGTCTTTATCCATACTACTGCCTCAATGCATCTGCAATGCTTTTTGCGATAGATACACGTGAAGTGTCGGAGGACAGTGAATTTGTACCGATGATTTTATTTGCACCGGCCGCATAGATTCTTGTAGCGCCGTTATTGGTCAAAATCGGGTGAACACAACAAACGTCAATTGATGAAGCTCCATATTGCTTTAGGATTTTTATCGCATTTACGATTGTTCCTCCTGTTGCAATAATATCATCAATGATTATTGCATGCATGCCTTTTACTGAATCAACATTTACGGTATTTTCACTTTCGCTATCGCATCTTACATCTACAATTTTAGTTTCAACTTTATCCGGTCCTAAACGGACTTTTGTCAGATATGTACAGTCACAACCAATGATTTCAGATATTTCCTGTGCAAATCCGTAAGCTCCTTTGTCTGGAGCGATAATCAGTGGTTTGTCTCCACCTTTCTTGAAGTATTTTTTATCAAGATATTCTGCAATTGCTGGCATTGCTGATACGTTTTTGGCAGGAATGTCAAAGAAGTCCAAAACACAGGCTTCGTGAATATTGAAGGTAATAAATTCATCAGCACCTGCCGCCTGAATAAGTTCACAAATGATTTTTGCAGAAATGGTCTCACCAGGATTGAAACGTTTTTCCTGTCTTGCATATCCCATATATGGAACAACTGCACGTACCTTTTTTGCTCCCAAATCCTTGAGATTGGAAATCATAAAGAGCAATTCCATCAGATTTTCATCCTGAGGATAACCTGTTGACTGAATAACAGTCACTTCATCTGGAATTTCTCCGTCTATTCTCAAATACCTTTCACCGTCTGGAAACTTCTTGGTTTCCACATAACATAATTCTTCTCCAAGTTCACGAGCTACATGAGCCGCCAAATCTTGGGAAGCTGAACCGCCTATAATCACATTATCACCAAAATTTTATATGATATAACTATGTATTTTGTAATTAAAAAAGTTAAGTATTTATATATAAAAAATTAAAATAAAAAAAATTATGAGTATAGGAAAAACCATATTAGGCATAGTGGCAGTAATTATCATTGCTGGATTACTGTTCACTGCAGCAAGCCCGATACTGGTTGTTGCTGAAGACAGTGAAGAAGTGACTCCCGGAATTGATATGGCTGCCAGTTTTAGCATTTTCGGCGGTTTTAATTGGGTTTATCCTGGAAGTTCATTTAATGAAAACGGACAGACCCTGCATAATGTACACCTGGATTCACCTGATGATCCTTACGGAGCGGCACGTGATATCATAACTTATACCTATCACTACACTCCCCACCTGATTGTTAGCGTGAACAATGCGGCCGCAGAGGCCATATTCGGTGAAAACATTGTTGATGACATCCGTGCAAATGATGCATACAACGGCTATGCACATAGTGAAAATGCCCAAGGTACTATGTCAAGAGGAGATGCCGTCGGCACTGCAATGGCAAATGATGGAATGAATATATTTGAAGTTCCTATTCAACTTTTAATGGGAAACATCAGACTGTTCTTTGTATGATTTCCCACTTTTTCTATTTTTTAATGTAACATTACATAAAAAGAGAGTCCTACACCTATAAGAGATATTATAAGCATTATAAGTCCGTGTTTTTTTATTGTAGGGTGTCTTGACTGAACCAGATAAAATGGCATGAAAAATCCGAAAAATGTAACTGCAGACAATCTGGTGTCCTTAAATATAATCTTAAAAATAAATCCGCTCCATGACAAAAGTATGGTTATCAAATACGCAGCAATCAAAGCCTTGTTGTTTACTGGAGGTGCCTGATGATTATAGACAACGAAATTTCTAGGCTGCACTCCATCAACTAGAGGAGTTCCGCATTTGGCGCAAAAGTCATAGTCATCCTGATTTTCAAATCCGCAGTTATTACATAATCTTGTCATTAGTTAAAATTAATATGTTATGATATAAATTATTTTTCCAATACCATAGCTATTTCTTTAAAGTATTCATCAGTATAATCTACATTTGTGAGTTCGGAGTAAAATTTAAATCCCAATTTTTCCAGAACCCTTTTAGATGGGGCATTCTCTATTTTATATGATGCATAAATCTGTTTTACATCCAAATCTTCAAAAGCCCTTTTAATCAGCACTTCTGATGCTTCGGTTGCATATCCGTTTCCCCAATACTCCTCAGCCACCCAATAGCCAAGTTCACAGGCACCTTCACCCCACCAGTGATTGGTGTCCGGATGAAACAGCAACCCCACGCAACCAATTGGAATATCCTTTTTGACAATTGCATAGGTTTCCCTTTTAGAAAAAACTGTTTCAATAATGTTCAGACTATCTTCAACACTTTTGTGTGGAGGCCAACCCGCAATCGGCCCTATGTTAGGATTTTTAGCAAAATAATATAGCCATTCCGCATCGGATGGCTTCCACGGGCGCAATGTCAAATTTTCGGTTTTTAAAATCATCGTTAATATTTTGTCTTTTATTACTTAAAACTTTAATAAGTAGAATATTTTTTACATCAAAAGATTATTTTAATTACTTCAAAAAACATATATTAAATCATGAAAGTTAAAGATGGAATAATAGGTTTGGTGGTTGGTGATGCATTGGGAGTTCCCGTTGAGTTTTACTCAAGGGCAGAACTTAAAAGTAACCCCATTACTGATATGACAGGTCATGGAACATACAACATGCCAAAGGGAACCTGGTCAGATGATTCATCAATGACCATGGCAACAATGAACAGCATTATAAATAAAAAAGGCATTGACTATACTGACATCATGAAAGAATTCTGCAAATGGAAAGACAACGACGAGTTCTATAATCAATACGAAAGATTTGATATAGGAAACACTACAATCAGAGGATTAATGAGATTTCAAGAGGGAGCGGATCCTTTAAACTGTGGCGGGACTTCAACACATGATAACGGTAACGGGTCTTTGATGAGGATTCTTCCTCTGGCTTTTATTCCTGATATCGATTATGAAACTATTGAAAACGTTTCAGCCCTTACCCACGGACATGGCAGATCAAAAATTGCATGCTGTTTGTATATTGAAATCGCAAAATCAATGATGAAAAATGATTTGACTGTAAAGGAGCATGTAAAACAGGCCTGTGACAAAATTTTTGAATATTACAAAGGCAACGAAGAACTTGAACACTTCCAACGAATAAAAGACTACGATTTTAGTGGTGAAATAAGAAGCGGAGGATATGTGATTGATTCTCTTGAAAGTTCAATCTACTGTCTTGAAACTACAGACAACTACAAGGATGCTGTCCTGAAAGCTGTCAATCTGGGCATTGATACAGACACTACTGCAGCAATCTGTGGCGGACTGGCAGGCATTTATTACGGATTTGATGCAATTCCTATAGATTGGATTGAAACAATTCCACATATTGACAGGTTCTTTTCATTATGTGAAAAATTCGAGGCATTATATGATTAATGTTTATGAAACCATTAAAAATATTAGAGCTACATGCGATAATTATGCAGACCCAGATTTGGTTGCAACAGTGATTCATGACAATTATTACATGGGCTCCAACAATATCTGTGAATTGGACACATTTGAGATAAAAAATGAAGATAATTTTGAAGAAAGGATTTTGAAAATCCTTAAGCATGAAAATATCTTTTTGAACTGTGGAATGTATGCATTCGTGCCGATAATCAATGAATGCGACATCTACTCAACAACCGACTATAACCTGAAATTAACCCAAGAAGAATTTGAAAAGTATTCCCATGAAAAAGAAAGGGTTTTTGGAATATTAATCAAGAGCAATTCTTCTGAGTTCATCATCGGAAGCTGCGATTTATGCGGGTGCAGCATAGATGCAGCCTTTAAGGAAATGGAAAAATCAGACCTTGATTTTTACAAAAAAATAGAAGAGATTATAGATACAAAAATTATCTATTAATCATTTTCTTTTTAATCTCTTCCCACATAGCTTGTTCTTCACCGCAACCAGTCATTATAACATACTTGTATTGGGAATTCCTGGCCAGCTGGTTTAGTTTCTCGATTCTTTCATCCATTTTTTCATAGCTTAACGGATAGAATTCAGCATCAGGGAAGTCCTGCTTTATAATATTGTAGTATTCCTCTGCCTTTTCAATGGAATGTCTTCCCGGAACGACAATGACATGTGCCGGCTCCATGCTTTTTATGACTTCATAATGATCTGTGAATATCTCCTCTTCGTTTTCATCAGGAGTTGTATATATGAACTCCAGTGGAGCATCCACAAACTGTTTCATGAACATTGCATTGATTTTAAGAGCGTCACCGTTGTCACCTTGTCCCAATCCGACGAACTTGCCCCCTATGTCGACCACTTCAAATCTTCCAGGAGGAATGAATGACATGTCCAGATTGTTGAATACATCTTTAATGGTAGTTTCAATGTTTTCAGTTTTGGGAGTGAATGTTGCATATGCAGTGATTGAAGCCAATGTATTGTAGATATTGTGGAATCCGAATGGAGGTACGTTTAGTCTTAAGTTAAATTTAACATTTTTTCCTGCAAAATAATTATATAAATCCCCTTCAATATCCAAATTCCATGAATCAGAACCAAATTCCACATTGACCAGTTTCACATTAGGCTGCGGACGTTTGAATCCGCATTCGCAAGAATAAACTCCTCTGTGATTTAAGTAAAAGTGAGAATATTCCATTTGTTTTCCACAGTTAGGACATTCAATGGAATTATCACCGATGTCCTCTATTGAATCGCATTCGATACCGTAATAGTTGATTGTAACATCTTTTTGTTTTTCAATTCCTATAAATGCTGTGCGGGGATCATCACAATTAGTTACAATAGCTCCCCTTTCCATACCTTTGGATAAAAGCTTTTTAGCTTTATAATATGATTCAAACGGATTTTTTACACCGCCAACCTGGGTGTGTTCCTGTGATATTGTAGTGTATACAACACCGACTGGATTGATTAACCTTTGAACAGTGTCCGGAATACCGTGAGCCATATCACGGATACCATACTCAAAAATTCCCAAATCTCCCTTTTGGCTTAAAAGGGCAGTGACTATTGAATTTAATATATTGTTTTCATAACTTCTTCTGATTTGAATATCCTTTGACATCAATTTTATCAAAAGTGTTGTGGTAGTTGTCTTACCGTTGGTTCCTGTAATTAAAACGGAACCCATCTTCAAATCAGATGACAGTTTGGAAATTGATTCCTGACCTCCAACTTTTGTAAAAACATGACCCGGATATGTTCCACCACTTCCAGGACCATATTTGGCAAGTTGGCATGCAACTTTTCCTGATAATTTTGCAATATTAAACTTAAAACTAACCATAATTTAATATTGAAAAATAAAATATATAAAAATTATCTATTAATATAAAAAAAAATAAGAAATTAATAATCCAATCAGTGAGTAGTTGGATTATTGATTGATGTTTGTGGAACTTTTTCTACAACTTTAGAACCGATGTTTTTCATCTTTTCAATTAGCTTGTCCTTATTGGAACCGCTGATTAGAATGTTTTCCAAAACATCGCTTAAGGTTTCTGTCGGAATGATTTCAATCATTTCTTCGTATTTCTTCTCAATCATTACATCTTTAAGATTTGATTTTGGAATCAATACTTTTTTCATTCCTGCTTCTGCAGCAGCTTCGATTTTGGCTGTAGCTCCACCAATAGGCATAACGTCTCCACGAACGTTTAAAGAACCTGTCAGTGCCACAGTCTGGTCGATTGGAATTTCTTCAATTGCGGAAATTACTGCAGTTGCAATACTTACGCTTGCTGAATCCCCTTCAACACCGTCATAGGTTTGAATGAACTGAACGTGTATATCATAGTTTGAAATGTCCTTGTTGGTGTATTTCTTGATTAAAGCACTTACGTTCTGCACGGATTCCTGTGCGATTTCTCCAAGTTTACCTGTAGCTATGATTTGGCCTCCGCTTTTGGATTGGGTCGGAGCCGCTTCAGCTGCGATTGGAGAAACAATTCCGCTTCTGTCCCCTATAACTGCCAAACCGTTTACAAGACCAATTCTTCCTCCTTCTGAAGATACCATACTGTAATCTTTTCTTTGAATAATTGATCTATCGGCGATTTGCTGTTCAAGAGTTCTTGCGAATTTTCTGGCTTCAACAACGTGAGCTGCGGTTACTAGGTCTGCGCCTTTTTCAATTGCTACATCTCCTGCAGATCTGACCAAACCACCTAAATCCCTTAATCTTAAGGTGAGTGCATTCTGTTTTCCGGATCTTCTTTTCGCTTCAAGGATGATTTCATCCAATGCATCAGGTGCAAAGTGAGGAATTCTTCCATCGTTTTTAACTTCCTGGGCTACGAACTGGACGAGTTTTTCTCTGTTTTCTGTAGTGTCATCCATATAATCTTTCATGAACACTTCGTAACCGTATCCTCTGATTCTTGACCTCATTGCAATGTGCATTCCTTCCAATACCTGAAGGTTTCCGGATGCTACCAGAACAAAGTCACATGGTACTGCCTGTGATCTGACCATTGCTCCACTTGAATTTTCGCTTTGACCAGTGATTGCATACTGTTTTTCCTGCATTGCGGATAAAAGCTCCTGCTGGGTTTTCATACTCATTGTACCTATTTCATCAATGTATAAAACTCCCCTGTTGGCCTTGTGAATCATACCCGCTTCCACACGTTCGTGAGCAGGTGTTCCTAAGCCTCCAGACTGGTATGGGTCGTGTCTTACATCACCGAGTAATGCACCTGCGTGAGCTCCGGTTGCATCCATGAACGGTGCAAATCTTGATTCTTCATTATTTACTAATAATTTTGGAGCCATAACAGTATTTTTAGGTTTCAATTGTAAAGATATGAGCAAAATCAAAGCAGCAGCGATAATGGATTCCAATAATCTGCCGTACATAAATCCAATGATTAATACAGCACCTATGGCAAACATTGTTATGATTGTTTTTCTCTCTTCATGGCCTCTGGCTGAACCCCTTGTTGCCTTAACGATTTTTTTACCTTCACCTGCAGGAACAGTCCTTACAAGAGGATGGTTGTTGTCTTCCATGTTCGGATAAACCAATACATCCTGCAATGTTTCATGAGGTAAAATCTGAGCCATACCCTTCGCAAGCATTGATTTACCTACACCAGGGTCCCCAATGAGTAAAACATTCCTTCTTTGTTTTGCTGCTTTTTTAATAGTTTCAATGGACTCTTCATGTCCAATAACCTGATCAATTAGTAAAGGTGGAACATCAATATCCTGTGAGCTTTTTATGTTATCATAATCTAGCATGTGTTTTTTTTCGCCGGCTTCCACTTCAACCGGTTTAACAATCTCTTCAGCAGAATCCTCTACAGATTCCTGTTGTTCAAATTTCATAAAATTAACCTCACTTCTCTAAATAAATTATCATTAATAAATAAGTTTCATATACTATTTAATATTTATTTAAATTTAAGATATATAAAAAGGTTTCTGTTTTAGTAACTTTTATTTACTAAAATAATTTCAATATTTTTTTGCAGTTGAAGATTTAATTCTTTAGGAAGAGCGATTTGAATTTTTTTAGCAGTTCTGGCATTGTCGGCAGTTTCAAATTTTTCAAGTTCGTTGAATAAGGTTGA
>NZ_JAZQIJ010000214.1:0-5661 GCF_045541095.1 Methanobrevibacter sp. | reverse complement strand
ACACCAAAATCAGCAAGCGGCTTAATCACTTCGCTTTCATAATGCTTTTCGTACGACGGGGTTTTTCTTCCCCACACATCGAAAATGTCTTCACGGTATTTGTTGTTGCTACTAATTGGCATGGCTTTAGTTTTAGATGGATTCAACATAGGTTTGGATAGTGGACAGGTCTTTTTCATCAAAAGGCCGTGCTTTTTCGATGCGATATTTCTTTGCGTCAATCTCACTTAGACGCAGTTTGTCCAAAGTGGAATTTCCATCCGCATCTTCTATCAAGAAACTCTTGGTGACGATTATGGTCTGTTTGTTGATTCCAGCAATCACACCGAAAAAGTCGCTTTCCTTGGCCGCCGTAAACGATGACGTGGGAGCGTCGAAGATTAAAGGATAATCATTTTCATGTTTGACAGTAGTCAATTTGGCTACCGCGAACAGTAACGACATATACATAGTGGTCTTCAAGGCTGTGTTAGCATTGTATATGCGCGAGCCGTCTGTATCTATCAGAATAATCTCGGCACTTGAAGGTAGTGTTTCAACCAGTGTGTCCGAAGTCTGCTGACTTCAGAAATGCAACACTGAAGATAGCGTGTTCACTCAAATTATAATTGCTCAGATGATAAATCGACATCCGACTGATTCAGGTCAACAGAAACACCGTGATTTTTCAGAAACTCGTTTGTACGTTTATCTACCTCATTAAGAAAATTGGTATCGTATTCTGAAACTGAGTTTACCATTTCGGATTTAAAATGCTTGATTGATTCTTGGAATTCCCAATTCTGCATTTTATCAGAAGCAAAAAATATTATTCTATCAAGCACCCGCGCCCCTATTGTCAATGTTTTAGAACTAAACGAAGCCATTGAATGAATGAGCGAGGAAAACTCTTTCTCACTTATTGGTTTGGTCATCTCAGTGAGATTTAAAAAATTAAATGGTGTACTAACCCAGGTGTCTGAACCAATATTGTGAGCCACGTTAATCAAAGAACGATCGTATGTAAGAACCATCCAATGCTCATCATCCTTTAAAGCCCTTTCTCTAGTAAAATGAAGAGTAATGGCATCGTTTAACATTAAATTATCCGATTTGTCTATTTCATTTTCTTTTAAATAAAAACTATATTCGGTTTGTTCTTCTTTTAATTCATCGGAAGAATAGTGGGGTATTTCTTGAAAAACGATTCCATTCCGAGTAAATTTTGATTGGATATCATTCATTATCGCTCTTATCCATTCCTTATATTTCATTTTTGTACGAATAGAAGGGCTAAACGTGGCTAAATAGTCTATAAAACTTTCAGGCATGGATACTCCTTGTTGCTTTAGAGCGTAATAGTTTGATACAAATGCATTACTTGAATATCGCATTTCGTTCGGGTCGAGAGTTAAACCATCGAACATTCTAGCCATATGTAAATGTCCAGCACATTCCTTAATATAATAATATGGCACAAACAACCCAATACCTAGTTTTTTCGCTGTATCAATTGAACGAATAGCATTGTCAAAATAAGTATTTACTTTTCCTTTGTAAAGCAACGAGCATAGGAAAGGAATGCCTATTGTTGGCTCAACTATCATGTTTTCATCATGCCATGTACTGACTCCTAATGCTTTACAAGATATCAAAGGGTTTGTTCCTTCTAATGCAATGTACACGGAAGCACTAGTGATTTTTATCATCAAAGGATGAGTAGATGCGTTTGAAACTAATATATCAATAAGTTCATTCACTTGCTCTTTTGCAATTTTTTTCTTTTCAATCAAATAACTTTTCAGATTTGAATACCCGTTTTGATCTATTCTTTTCAAAAAACCATCAGCAAGAGAAGCATTTGCAGATTCTAATAAGACTAATTGATTACGCATATATATACTGGCCAACCACACAGACGCTTTTTGTGAATCCTCAATGGTCCATTCAACACCATAATCGTTCATAATATCAATTTGAGCAGCAGCTAAATCAGATAATTCTTTATCATATAGAATTTTCCTTGATTTAATATCAGACAATACATCATCTGCCGCAATCAATTTAGTTTCATCTTTAGGATGGTTATTAATTCTGCCTTTTCCTTTTAATGTATCTAATCTGTTTGACAATAATGCATCTTTTGTGGGAGGCAAACATAGTAATTCTACTACTTTATCAATTATCTCTTTTTTACTTAATCCATCTTCATTTTCTGAAAGGATTAGCAACAAGGCGTCATCGTAAATTTGGTTTTTCAAATTCCTAGTATCTTCGGATAGAAATGAATATGAATGAAGCGCCATTTCTTTATAATCTACTCTGGTTTTCTCAAACCGATGGAGGTCATCATACCCGATTCTGTCTAAAAACACACCCACCTTGTTACTATTCATCAATAAACCTGCTATTATTTTAGGCGGGTAAACACTTGTGGTAATGTCTAATTCATTTCCAATTTGATTCTCTAAAGTACGGCATTCTATTTCAGAATAATTATAAGTGCAGAGAAAATAAAACCTCTTTGCATGTAGCTTTTCAATACTTTTCTTTGCGTCTCTATATGCTTTTTTATCAACATCAGCTTTCTGTGTTGTGATTTGATATGCAGCAATATTTCGTTTACCTTCGTTGTCAAAAACCGCATAATCCGTTCCGCCATCATAAGACCCATCTACATTAATGGCAGTTAATTGAAAAATCTCATTCAAAACAATTTTGCATGCTATTTCAAAATCAGCTTTCCCAAATTTAGAGATGAGATTTGATAAGGTATCGATATCCATTGTTGTATTGTTAATTTCTTGTATAGCGCGCTTTCTTTTTGAGATTGCAAAGATATGGAATTAAAATGAAATATCACGAAGTTTCATGGGTATGGATCTAAAACTACACATTTCTCTCCTTAACTTTGATTTCATTTTATGGGTACATTTTTATATACAACAAAGACACGCTCTTCATTAGGTAAATATTTCTCAGTATGATTGTTTCCTTGGAATCACCCCTCTAACCCCGCCCTTAGGGTTCTCAACATCACCTTTATACCGAGGAATCAGGTGGATATGAACATGAAAAACGCTCTGCCCAGCGGCTTGGTTCACATTGATTCCCACATTGAAACCGTCAGGGTGAAATCGTTTCTCCAAAATGGTTTTGCAATGGTTCACCATGTGCCACAAATCTTGTTGCTCTTCATCTGTCAAGTCAAAATAGTTGGCCACATGACGCTTGGGAATTATTAGCGTATGCCCCTTACTCACAGGGTAACCATCAAAAAAAGCCAAAGCCGTAGAAGTTTCACAAACCAATTCGACCTTGGAATTCAATTTGCAAAATGGGCAATTGCTAGATAACTCGTATTTCTCTTTGTAGATGGTTCTATTAAAATGCTTGTATTCGTATATCTCACAATTCTCGTTGAGAAATATACTTTTATATGGCAGGACAACATTGCATTGATATGTTGGTTGTTTGTGTACATAATGAATTCGGAATCCCTCGCTTTT
Organism: Methanobrevibacter sp.; assembly: GCF_045541095.1. Taxonomy (GTDB): domain Archaea; phylum Methanobacteriota; class Methanobacteria; order Methanobacteriales; family Methanobacteriaceae; genus Methanocatella. The sequence goes on along the minus strand of NZ_JAZQIJ010000214.1, from coordinate 2,173 downwards.
CAAGTCACGACGAACCGTGAAATAAGCTGTTCCTGTTGGTTTGAGCAATTCAGACACTTCCATCAATACCTCTGCCTGTTCTTTGGATTCAAGCACATTCAGAACATAATTGCAAATGATGGTGTCAAAACACTTTGTCGGGTATTCGGGACGATAATAATTGTCATAGCCCACAATATTGAAACCTTCCTTTTGAAGCTCGTCCGTATCAAAACCAAATCCACAACCAAAATCCAAAATCACGCCTTTCAGAAGGTTGTTTTGTTTGAGCCACCGCGTAGGAAACGAAATCGTTGTCCGTTCTTTTGCGGTCAAATGAGGATTGTTTTTGATCTTGTTCATTGCTGCCAATATTTGAATCCCATATTTTCCGCTATTTGCACCATTGGCGAAAAGGTTCGTCTAAATACATTGTAGAAATCAGGTTCAGAGAGTTTTACCAAGTCGGAAACAGAATCATAAACAATCAGATAATCTTCCAAAAGGGTATTGTTCGGGTTCTTTTTATACAATGTTTTTATGGCTTTTTGCTGAACGTTTGCGAATGGTCGCAAATACTTTTCCAATGGCGGAAGGTTGTTGCTTTTCGATGAATTGATGCTCGAATCGGCGGGGATCAGATTCCACAAAAGATTGTGCGACACGAAACTCCACGGCACGAAATGGTCGAGGTCATATTGTCTCGCAAATATCTGTTTGCCAGTATATATGCAACTTAAACTACCAACCGTCTCAATATAGGTGTTCCAATACTGACGTTGTTTCGTCAGCGAATCACGTTGAATCGGCTTGATGAGTTTTGACGGGACATCGGGGACATTGGGATTGCGCTTTTGCAGAAATTCGGTCAAGTTCCAGAAAGTGAAATCACGCAAAATGCTGTATTGTTCCGTCAGATAGTCAACCCAATTGTCATTGATTACAATATCATCGCCACAAATAGCATAAAGACAATTGTTTTCAAACCTTTGCGATTTGGCCACAACATCGTCATCGTAAGTGTATTTTATCCAAGGCGACAAAAAACGGTATGGTACATTGATAGTGAAAATTCGAAGAAACCTTTTTGTTTCATTCAGATTTTCAAGTAAATACTTCTTAATCTTTTCTTTGTCGGATTCAATTGAAATCTGAAACGTGTTTTGGATTTCAAGCGATTTGTCGAACAAAGAATCCGATTTGCCGAATGAGAGTTTGAAATAGTGAATCGGATACCAAGATTCCGCCACCATTCCAGCAATGATCTCCCAAAACGACATTTTTGTCTTCCGCTCTTTCACCACTATATCAAGCAGGGCCACAAACCAATAAAACTTGTATGTGGCTGTCGTGTTTTTGAAAACCTGCGACAATCGGGTGACGGGTAGTTTTATGTTTTCGGGCGACATCATCAAACTGCAATACCTTAAAACGGTAAGTCATCTATTTCCACTGGAGTGTTACGAACAAAATTACTCTTTACAAATTCTTCTTTCCATTCATCTTGCTTAAAATACTTCAATTTATTGCCTTCAAAAATCTCATCAGAAATATATAAATATAGAACGCCATCCGTAAAAACGGCTTTCCAACTATTATCCATCTTCACATATTTAAAACGATTTGAGCGAAGAAAATTCTCCAAATCTCGTTTCCCTTCTATGTAAAAGTTGTAATCTATTCTCAAAATCTCCTTCAATTTACCAATTAAAGGATGATTAAACATAATTATCTTGTTAACTTCCTCACCTCTCTCAAGATTTTCCTGTTTCAAATAATCAACCAAACTACGTAAGTTTTTAGCGGTGTCTTCAATATCTCGCAAGACAGAAATCTCTTTCATCCTACGACTATCCATTAAAAATTGTTTAAACAGCCCCGCTAATTGTTCTCTGAGGTATAGTTTTATGTCATCTGCCGTCTCAAATCCTTTGATGTTATTATTATTACGAAGACCTTTTATCTCTTCTATAAATTTGTAAATGTTAGGATTATCAACATAGCGGTATTTTATATCACTATTATTTTTATTTGCTAAATAGGTTTCATACTCTGTAAGAACATCCTTCTCGATAAAAATAAACACTTGTTTATGTTCTTCTAGTGCCGTTTTCAATTCCATTTGAGATACAGAATATTTCTTTGACAATTCATCTGTAACCGCCTCACTTCCATAAAGTCGGATCGTAGCCAT
>NZ_JAZQIJ010000213.1:0-1902 GCF_045541095.1 Methanobrevibacter sp. | reverse complement strand
GTTCAATTCCATTATACCACCCCCTTTAAGTTTTAAGGGAGAGGAATCAAAACAAGCAAACACCTTACACCAGTCCACGTCTGTTTTTAAAAAAAAAAGTTGCAGGCAAGATACCCGCAACTTCTGACTGGATTTTTTAATAATTAGTTTTCACCAATTAAGAGAAAAAATTCTCCAATAATCTATTATATTCTAATAATATTTAAAATAAGCAGTTCTTTTTGGCTACAATTTTACATGCTCAAAGCAATTTTTATAAAAACCCTGCAAAAAGACTGAATACAATTATCATCGCCATAACAACTGACAATGCATTAACGATTGGCTTGTAGTGCTCTTCGGATAACTTATAGCTCAGAAGTATCTCAAGCATGTAACCCCCATCCAAAGGTTTCAGCGGAAGCAGATTAAATAGCCCGATTCCAAGGTTCAGCATGAAAACCCATTGGAAAAGTTCAAGAAACTCAAATAAAACCCAAGGCAGCGGACCTAAACTATCGTTTATAAGTTCGAAATGTCTGTTTGCCTGGATTCCGAAAAATCCTCTGGACTCATTGTTCGGATTCTCATCAAGAGTGAGCGTATATGTGCCCTGATCGGTTTTGACACTGACATTATCCCCTGGACTATAAGAACTCACAATATTTGAATAATCTGTGGCATTGCCTATTGTATGATTGTCAATAGCCTGCAAAACCATGCCTTCCTTTAGGATACCGTCTGACGGTGAATCCGTAACAATTCTGTCAATAGCTATTCCGTCCTCTGCAAAGTATGATGGAATTCCGGCAGAAATCAATGACACCAATAAAATGGCAATGACCGCCAGGGAAATATTTGCAACAGAACCTGCAGCATAAACCCTAAGTCTTGAAGACCTTTTGGCAGCCTTCAGCTCATCCTCATCAGGCTCTACGAATGCCCCAGGAATAATGGCAAACAGCAGTAACCCTATTGATTTGATTGAAATCTTCTCCCCGACTGACTGAACACCGTGTGAGAATTCATGAACTACCAATACAGTAGCTAAAGCAATTAAACCATAGAAAAATGGAATGTAAATCGCTGAGCCCGGCATTTCCACACCAGGAATTATTATAGAAACCGCCGGTGTTTCAAAAACCGAAGGCAGTGAACTGATCAGCGTCCATGTAATAAAAATCATGGCTCCAAAGGCCACAACAATTCCAACATTCATGTACCATCGCCAGAATGTAGGAGAAAAATTAGAAATCCTGGATATCAGTCCCCTGAGTCTTTGAGTCTTCCACATTATAACAGGGAAATTTACCTCAAAGCCATGCCTTTCCAATCTGTCATGCAATACTGCGGACAATATCCAGATGATAGCAAAAGCTATCAAATAATAATAAATACCATTCATTAAAAATGCACTTCCTCTACCAAAGTAGTGAATCGAACATCACAACATCAACTATATCGCCTTTCTGATATCCTTCATCATTTTCGTTTATGATAATATAGCTGTTCGCCTCAACCATTGACCTAATTATGCCGGAACCTCTGTTGAGGACATGTTTCGCATATTCGTCATCTGCGACTGCACGTATAAAATCAGTCCTGCCCAATTGGGAAGGGACTTTTAGTTGAGATTCACGGTTGACAATGTGAAAATCAAATGATCTTCCCTGCATTTCAAACAGGTATTTTCTTGCAAAAACATCAAATTGGCTCATTGCAGCTACAGGCTGGCCTGAAAATGTAAATATCATTTTATCGTTGATAATTCCAGCGCCTGCAGGCTTGCCAGGCCTCATTGCAACACCGTGGAATAGGATTTCTCCAAGGTCATTGACAACATCCAAAACAACGTCACCCTTACTGATAGCTGTTCCGCCGGTTGTCATGATGACATCATAATCCTCGGAAGCCTTCAATACA
>NZ_JAZQIJ010000212.1:0-6630 GCF_045541095.1 Methanobrevibacter sp. | reverse complement strand
TAAATAAAAAATAAATAAAAATTAGAAGAGAATGAATTTTGGGACAGAAATTTAAGAAAAATTCAAATCAGTTAAGTTTTTGAAGGGGCCATTAAAACAGGTGAACTATGAACGATTCAAATTTATTAAAGAAAATATTGCTTGAAGACATTGATGCCATCTCATCAGCAATTTCAGACAAATCCAAAGATGAAATTAAAGAAAATTTTGGACTTTTAAACAGTTGGGTTAAAAATTGTGCTATTTTTGACCTCACAGATAGTGATAAGTATGATGTTTTAAGATACTCAAAGGACATAATCGTTAAATTCAGACCTTTTTGTCATGAAAAGGCCATGAACACTTTTGTTAAAATGATTTCAAGAAACAGAATTCTTGACGCTTTGGAAATCCTTAAAATTATGTCATATAGTTATAATGAGAAAAAAGAACCTGTCAAAAATCTTGTAAAACAAAAGAAGATATTCATATTATCCCCTAAACTGGCTATGGAAATGGGAGGATTGGGTCATATTGTTGTTCACAGGGCATGTTATCTTGCAGGTCAAGGATATGATGTTACCATGCTTAATGTGGGGCCCATTCAAAACTACGGCTTCATCAAAAAGTTTTATGATAAACGCAATCCTCTTTTTGAAAAGGTTAAGTTCTATAATTTTATAGAATATTATTCCATCAAAAATTCAAACTCCTCAAAAAATCCGAACCTTGAGATTGCCATCAAAGAATCTCGTGATGAATACAAAATCGAAAAAGAACTGAACGATGACAATTCTATTACATTGACATATTATGTTGTTGATGATTTAATCAAAACAGAAAAATATATTGATGATTGCCTAATTTTTTCTGAAAACAATAATTTAAGACAATATTTCACATTTGACGGATTTAAGTTTTTGGAACTCGATAAAAATACTAACCAGGTTTTTTTACATGAACGTGAAAGTGGATTAACTCTTGAATTCAACCATAAAAATGTATTCCTGAACCATTTTCTTACAGAAGTATGCCTTATGGATGATGATAAACCTTTCATTATTTGCGATTCGGGTCCTCATTGGTATAATATGAATGCTGTTAGCCTAAACAAGGCAATCAAAATAGGTTGTCTGCATGGAAATCCATTCAAAGGTTTTAATCCGAAAAATGGGATTAGCCCTAAAATAAATCATTTGCAGAGAATGGAAAGATTTCATAAGATAGTCCTACTTACTGAAAGCCTTAAAAATGATTTGAAGAGTTATGTTGACATGGAAAAAATTGCAATTATTCCAAACTTTCTCAATGATGAGTTTCTCGAATATGATCATGTTGACAAGGATTTAGATAAAATAGCTGTATTTTCAAGGATTTCTCCAGGAAAACAGATGTCACACATGATCGAAGCTTTCAATGTTATCGCTCAGGAAAATGATACTATTCATCTGGACATATATGGAGGTGCAGAATCTGTATCAGAAATGAATGAATTGGAAAACCTTAAGAAAATGGCTAAAGATTATAATATTGAAGATAGGGTTCGCTTTATGGGTTATATTGATGATGTTCACCCTGAAATGAGAAAAACATTCTTTACATTACTGACATCAAAGAACGAGGGGCTTTCAGTATCAAAAATAGAACTTATGGGTGATTCAACCCCTATTATCAGTTATGATATTAAATACGGTCCAAGTGACATAATAGAAAATGATGTCGATGGAGTATTGCTTGAAGAGGGTGATATTGATGGATTAGTAAAAGCAATGCGAAGTTTCATAAATAATCCTGATAAAACTCTTCAAATGGGTATTAACGCCAAAGAAAAAATAAAAAACAATTTCTCTATGAGTGCGGTTTGCCCGTTATGGGAAGACCTTTTCATAGAACTGTATATTGAAGATGAAATGGAAAGGATACAAGAAAAACTTAATCTAAAGGATGATTACAATAGCCTTGTGCGAACAAAAAAAGAAATCCTAAAAGAAAATGAAAAACTTGAAAAAGAAAATAAAGAGCTTGTTAAATTCAAAAATGAGGTTTTATCTTCCAAAAGCTGGAAAATAACAAAACCATTAAGAAAATTAAAAAATAGCTAACTTTTGAATAACTTTTTTATTTTACCCATAGGAGAGTTTGATTTTTTTAGCTCCTCTATTATTTTTTCTTTTTCTGCAATGATTTTTTCCTGTTTTTTAATTTTGTTTTCATATTTTTCGAATCTATTAAGTACATCTACAATATATTCACGTGTATCAATTGAATTTTTTGAAAATAGAAGAACATTTTTATCAAGAAGCTCATTATATGTCCTGATGTCATAACATGATTCGTTGATATGGCCGGTAAAACCTTTGCACTGCTTTATCAGTTCCTTTCTGATTGACATATATTCATCTGAATTTTCAGGAGGGTCATTTACATCGAATATGGAAAAGTCATTTTTATATTCCTTGAAATTAGTTACTGTAAAAAGATTACTCAAACCGTCAAAACGATCCTGTTTTGGTCTTGTATTAAACAGCAATACGGGTGTTTTCAAGGCTATTGACGGCAGTGCACAGTGAAGCCTATCAGTAATGACGCAACTTGCATTTTCGTAAATCTTCAGCATGTTTTCAGCCAGAAAGAGTTTTTCCTCACTGTCAAAATAGGATGTGTGATTATAAAGTGATTTCGGAATCTGACCTGGCCATGCCTTTTTAAATGAAGGTGCAAAGTCCTGATTTATAACATAAATCTTTTTATCAGTCTTGCCCGTTAGATATGAAAGTAGCTTATCCGAATAATCTGAATTTATCAGTATGTAATCATTGCTTTCATCCTTATGATTGTATTTGCCTGCGGAGTCAAGTGTCAAGGTCAGACATCCTGTATAGTATGCGTCTATGCCGTTTTCATTTAAAAACTCCTGTGTATGGACGTCACGACAGCCTACAGGGCCGTATTCCTTGAAATATTCTCTGCTTTCAGCTGAAAGAATCGCATCCTTTGTGAATTTGATTGAATTGAAATGCATGGATACAAGCAATGGGTCAATATTTCTTGAAGGAGGCCATGCTTCAGGACAGTTCAAATACCATGCGTTCATAATAGTTTTAACATCACTTTCTTCTTTAAAATCTTGAATCTTGTGTTGCTCTATATAATAATCTATTTTAGGTAAAAATCGTCTTGCTGCAATGCTTTGAATTTCATTTCCCAAATTAATTGTGTAATTGTAAGTCAATAAACCATATTTCATATTTATCTACCTATTCATATTCTAAATCTACTCATATTCTCTTATAATTATTTTTATCAGTATATTTAAAAAAGTTATCCTATGAAAAAACTAATATATTTTTTTTAAAATGAATTAATTAAAAATAAAAAAAGAGATTAGGAACTGGATATTCCTAATATTCAAAATTAAAATGTTTGGGTTCCGCTTGTAGGTGAAAGTGAAACGCTTTGAGTATCCATCAGATTGCTGTTTGAATCATAAAGTTTGATTGTTGCATAATCAGGATAGTATAGATATGCGTCCGCACTGGTAATGTATAGGTAACCGTCTGAGTGCACTGTTGCAGGAACCATATTACCGTTGTTCAGGCTGTTGCCGTCTCTTGAATAAAAGATTTGAACAATTACGTCGGTTCCGGCATTTTCCTTACCTACGTATATCTGGGCATAAGTCTTGTCCGCATCTGCACTTCCTGTTGAAAAACTTCCTCCCAGAATGGACATTGAAGTTTTTGGAGTTGATTGAGCAGTCTTTTCCGGTGAAGTGGTTGCGGTTTTTTCTGAATTGTCATTGACCTTTGTAGTATTTTTTGCAGCAGGAGCGATGCTGGTTGCGCCGCCGCTTGTGTTGGAATCTCCTGACATGAACATATATGCAAATGTACCTGCCAGAACCACTGCAACAATGGCCAATGCGATGATAATCATTTTGGTATTGTTATCCCCTGATTTTTCCTTGCCGCCCATTGAATTGATCATTTCTTCATGGTTTATTGATTTTTTGGATAGTGCTGTTCCGCATTTTTTGCAGAATTTTGCAGTATCCGAGTTTTCACTTTGACAATTTGGACATTTCATTTTCAAACACCGTAATATACATAATCGATAATAATATTTTAGTAACAATCTTTAATATATTTAATTAATTTTAAAAAATTGGATTGATGCCGCATCCCATATATATTTTGATGTAATGCTTTGTAAAAATATTTGTATGGATTAAAGATAATTGATATGTGTTTGATTAAAAGTGTATACAATATAAAAAAGTATGTTTTAATGATGGGTAAAAATAAATAAAATAAGGTGGGATAAGATTGAAAAATTCAATCATAAAATTTTCCGAGAAACTCCTTCATCCTCTGGTTGTCGGATGAGAACACTTCCTCAGGAGTACCTTCCTCTACGATTACACCTTCATCCATGAAGATAATCGTATCTGCGACATTACGTGCAAATGACATTTCGTGTGTTACGATAACCATAGTCATGTTTTGAGCCGCAAGGTCCTTGATAACGTTTAAAATCTCACCGGTCAGTTCAGGGTCAAGAGCTGATGTCGGCTCGTCGAAAAACAGAATGTCCGGATTCATCGCAAGTGCCCTTGCAATTGAAACCCTCTGCTGCTGACCTCCTGAAAGCTCACATGGATATGCGTCTTCCTTGTCCTCCAGGCCCATCTGCTTTAATAGGGTACGTGCATGTTCAAACACTTCAGTTTTATCCCTTTTCTGAACACGTAACGGTGCATTGGTAATGTTTTTCATGACAGAGTGGTGCGGAAACAAATTGAAGTTCTGGAACACAAGTCCAAAACTGCCATCAAAGTTTATTTCTCCACTGTCTTCCTGTTCCAAATCGGTGATGCATCGAAGCAATGTAGACTTTCCTGATCCTGAAGGTCCGATAATGGCAAGCACTTCACCCTTATCGACTTTAAGGGAAATATCTTTCAGAACTACATTGTCACCAAAACTTTTTTTAAGATTTTTAATTTCAAGCAAACTCATTAATACTCCCCCTTATTCATAATAGTCAAGTCTGTGTTCTAAGTGTTCCATTACAAATGCAACGATTATGTTGAACAGATAATAGAATATACCTGCAACCAGCAGTGCAGCGATTGATGAATCAGCAGCCGCAATCTGTTTGGCAACTGTAAACATTTCCGGAATTGCAATAACAAAAGAAAGGGAAGTATCCTTTACTAGAGTAATCACTTCATTAGTTACTGAAGGAAGAATTACCTTGAATACCTGAGGCATAATGATTATGAAGAATGTTTCAATTCTACTGTAACCCAATACCTGTGCAGCTTCATATTGGCCGCTGTTAATGGATTCGATTCCACCCCTATATATTTCGGCAAAGTATGCAGCATAGTTTATTGTAAATGCAATGATTACCGCAATAAACCTGTAGTCTGCAGAAAGACTGAATCCGAATACATAGTATGGTGCAAAAAATACAACAATCAACTGTAGCATCAATGGTGTACCTCTCATGATTGAGATATAAATCTTCATAAGCCACCTTAAAGGTGCAAAGCTACTCATCCTTCCTCCGGCAATAACTAAACCGAGAGGAAGAGAGAATAATAGAGTAAGCAGGAATATCTCAATGGAAGTAACCATACCTCCTAGTAATTGTTCAATTACTGTACTCAATATCATATAACTAATTCTCCCTCTTAACTAATTGATTTATGGTTGGATTAAAGCGTCTTCGGAAATACCGTATTTTTCAGCTATTTTTAAGACAGTTCCGTCTTTAAACATTTCATCTAAAGTTTTTTGTACTGTGTCTTTTAAGGAGTCATTTCCTTTTTTGAATCCAATACCATATTTTTCGGTTGTTATGTAATCATCTAAGATTTTAAAGTCACCTGAATTGTTTTTGTTATCGATGTCATACTCTGCTACACCAATATCCATAGCGACTGCGTCACATGCACCGGATTCTAAATCCATAAATGCGGTGTTATAGTCTGCTACTTCAGTCAATGTTGCAAAAGTATCTGCGATAGTTTTGTTGTCTCCTTGAAGAGCAGCCAATGCAGATGAATCTTTTTGTGTTTCTACGGTTTTACCTTTTAAATCTGCGATAGATGAAATACCTGAATCTGATTTAACAACGAATATTTGTTTGTTGTCGAAGTATGGGTTAGACCAGAGGTAATCGTTTTCTCTTCCATCCATAGTAAATCCGTTCCAAATACAGTCGATTGAACCGGAATCTAATTCAGCGTCTTTTGCATCCCAATCAATTGGTTGAGCTACAAATGTCCAATTGTTTCTTTCACAAACTTCTTTTGCTAAATCTAAGTCAAAACCTGTGTAGTTTCCACTGTCGTCTTTGTATCCATATGGTGGGAATTCAGCATCGAAACCAACAATGAATGTACTTTCATCGTTTGCGGTTTGGTTGGCGTTGTTTCCTCCCATAAAATCAAATAACCCTGCGCTTACAGATCCTAACATCATAAATGATATGAGGACTAAAGCCAAAATAATACCTATCTTTTTATTCATTTTAAAACACCGAAATAGTTATAACTATATGTAGAATTTTTTTCTACGTGTAATATTTTTTTAATTTAACATATTTATTTGTTTATATTCAATCTTTACTGAACCTAAAAAT
>NZ_JAZQIJ010000211.1:0-4687 GCF_045541095.1 Methanobrevibacter sp. | reverse complement strand
GATTTTTTTTGAGGGTTGATAATGATGGATAATAATTCAAATGTCACAGAAAAACCTCTTCCACCATATTTCGGTAGTGAACCTTATATTTATGTAAGTTATGCTCCTGAAGATAAATATGCAGTATATCCAGAAATTAAGCGATTCCAAAATCAGGGATTCAATGTTTTTTATGATGAAAAATGTGGGGATATAAAAGTAAAAGAACTTGAGAACTGCACGGTTTTTATAATTTTTCTTACGCCAAATTCTGCTAAATTAGATAGAATACTTGAAGAAGTTGAATTTGCTGAAGAAAATCAGATTAATATTCTTCCAATTTATCTGGTCGAAACAGAATTAGGCCCATTACTTGATTTTACATTATCTGAGATAAATTCCATATCTAAATTTAAATGGGATTTGGAGAAATACACTTCCCAATATATGGAATCTTTTAAAGGTTTCGGACTTAAATCAAATAAAAATTCACTAAATAGTAAATTGGTTCCAGGACAGGGAAGGGTGCCTTTCCCGGCATATAGGGGTGAAGGTTCTTATATGTTTATAAGTTACGCTCATAAGGACTCTGATATTGTATTTCCAGAAATTAAACGATTCCAAGATATGGGATACAATGTATGGTATGATGAAGGAATAGGAGCTGGAAATGAGTGGTTAAAAGATGTTGTAAATCATCTTGTTGAATCTGATTTATTTGTTGTTTTTATAACCAGAAATTCAGTTGCTTCAAAAAATGTAAGAAAGGAGATAAAATACGCAATTCATAAAGATAAAAATATTCTTCCAATATTTTTAGAGGATTTTGATAATATTGACATGGAATCTGATTTGGAATATGAATTATCTGTCATTCAAGCTATTATAAAAACAACTCTCAATGAAGAGGAATATATTTTTAAATTTACAGAAGCATTCCATCATTTTGGTTTTGAACCTAGTAATGAAGTTGATGAAGAACTTTTTGAACGAATAGAATTAAAAAATCCGAAGGATGTTTTAATTGATAATTCTTTGGAATATGATATTTTATATTCTGACCTTGATTCCGATTGTATTAAACCATTTTTAGATGATTTTTTTGAAAATTTGGCAATATATGATGATTTTCATAATAATCATTATTACAAAGAGATATTAAAATCTTCCATTGAGGTATTTTTAGAAAATAAATCTTTTTATGATGCTTATGAAGTTTATAAAATTTTCTTTGGCATTTATCAGATTCTGGGAAGGGATAAATCCTCAGATAGGGGATTTTCTGACAATTTAGATAATGAACCTAACACTATTCTTGAACTGATTGAAGTGATTATTAAACATGCTAGCATGATTTATCGAGATTCCAATCAATTCAAAAAGATATTTATTCATTCTGTTAATGTTTTTATTCTGGGTTTAATAGTATATTCTCAAAACAAAAATTATAAAGAATTTTTTAAGAATTATGTTCAAAATAGCCCCTATAAAAAGTATTATAAAGATTCCTATGGCGAAGTATCTGATGAGGAATTTTTATATCGTTGGGGATTAGCTTCTTTATTGCATGACATATACCTTCCTTTAGAAAATATTGGCGAAAAATGGAATAAACGTCTTTATAAAGAGTTTGATTTAATTTTGGGTAAAACACGAATTATTGAAGATTTCAATGATTTAAATGAGATTTATAAAAAGGATTATTATTTTAAGGAAAATTTTGAAAATACCTACAATTACACTAAATTTTTTGACTTATTTAAACCTACAGATATAATGGCACATAAAATTTCTCTGGATTTTCCTGATTTGGATTTAAAATTACTTGTTGGTAATTTAAATAATTTTATTGATTTGATGCATGAATCTGAATTTATGGAGCATGGCCTTTTAGCTGCATTTCTTGTTTTAGATTCTTATGGTTATCAGATCCAGGAATATGCCAAAGATTCAAGTTTCTTTTTTTATCCTGTTGTAGATAGTGCAACGGCTATATTTTTACATAATTATTATAGATATTTTTTACAGAACGAACCATTTAATTTAAAGCAGTTATATCCTCAGGATAGTCCATTGGCTTATCTTTTAATTTTTTGCGATAATATTTTGGAGTTTTATAAAAAGCCCGAGACAATTATTGATGAAAACATCAATGAAATAACTAATTTGCAGTTTGATGGTGATGGATTTTATGCCGAAAATCATGTAAAAAGTTTTTCATACGGATTCGCATTTTCTAATGAACTGTCTTTAGATGAACTTTTAGATACTACAAGTATATTTAATGGGGGTGTATCCGTCAATTTAGACTTAAATAATTTACATAATATTAATGAAATCTTCAAATTTGATGGAGGATTATATGATTATCATATGAAAAATGTTGAAAAAATAGCTATTCAACTTCATCAAACATACATTGATTCGGTAACTCGCGAATATGAAGAAAAATTAGCTAATGGAACTCTTGATGAGAATACTAAGGCAAAATTTGAAGGGTTAACTGATTTCGACGGGTTGTACTATGTTCTTAAGATAGCGAATTTCCGTCAGGCTCTTTCAATTCCAAAAAAATTAAATTTAATTGGTTGTGAAATTGTTACTATGGATGATGAAAGGGAATCAATTTTAGAATTTTCTGATGATGATATTATTACATTGGCTCGTTTTGAGCATCAGGAATGGTGTAAGCAAAAAATAGATCAAGGATGGACTTATGGTCCTGTAAGAAATGTTGATGAATTAATTCATGATTGTTTAGTGCCCTGGGAAGAGTTGCCTTCAATGTTTCAACAATATGATATTGATCAGGTAAAATATATTCCAGAACTTGTAATTAATTCTGGATTTAAGATTGTTTTATCTAAATTAAAATTGCTCACATTCCAATTATATAAGTTTAGTGAAAATATTGATGATGATTTGGAGGTTAAACAAATTTTTGATAATTTGCATTATCAGTTAAAGGAATTGAATCTTAAAAAGACAGATTTAATCATTGAATCATTATCAAATCTTAACTATATGGTTGTTGACAAATCACATCGATGTGAACCGGTTGTTTCGTTTAATGATGATGAAAGGAAGTATTTTGCTCAATATGTTCATGATGAATGGTGCAATTTAAATAATAGTTTAGGTTGGAGATTTGGAGATTATTATGATTTTGATTTAAAGATTAATCCTAATTTAAAATCTTGGGAGAATTTATCTCCGGATTATGCAAAAATGCAGGTTGATATTTTCAATGTATTGCCTCAATTCTGTGATGGAGTTGGATTAAAAATTATAAAAAATAATTATGAATAGTTAAGGTGGGAGACATGTTTAAAGAAAATTCCTTGCAAAGTTATGTTGACAGTTTCTTTGATAATCTTACTTTATATGATGATTATAGACATGATCATAAGTATAAATCAATTTTAAAATCGAGTATTGACGTGTTTTTAGATAATCAAACTGAATTAAATGCATTTGGAGTATATGAGATATTTTTAATGATATATCAGATTACTCCAGAAGATAAATCTCAAAATGATAATTCAAGTATTGTAAGTCACCCTAACATTCCTTTGGATTTCGCTAACTTAATGAAAAGATATGGGGAAACTTCTTCAGGTCTAAATGGAATGAACTCTGACTTCATTATCCATTCCGTTAATGTGTTTATATTGGGGTTGGCCATTTATTCACAAAACAAAAATTATAAACATTGTTTTAAAAATTATGTGATTAGAACTCCTTATAAAAAATATTATAAAAATTCCCAAGGGGAATTTTCCGATGAGGAATTTTTATATCGCTGGGGTATTGCATCTTTGTTTCATGATATTACCATTCCTATTGAATTTATGGCAAAACCAATGAAAAAATTATTAAACAATGAGATTAATTCTATTTTAAATACTTATGGAGAAGATATGCAGATAAATCTTTTGGATTTCAGTGAACTGGATTCAATTACAAAAATTGATTATTCTTTTAGTGATAATTATAGAAATGAATATCCTACTGCAAATTTTTTAAATCTATTTAAACCCACTCAAGTAATATTTCATAGATTGGCTTTAGATTTTAATTTGGATGCAAGAAAAATTCATTTATTGGAAAATAAGTTAAATGATATAATTGAAAATGTTACTTTTGACCATGGGCTGATTTCATCACTTTTAATTTTGAAGATTTATGGTTATATCTTGCAAAATTATGATAAAAATCCCGACTTTTTCTTTTATCCTATTGTTGATAGTGCTACGGCTATTTTTTTACATAATCTTTATCGTAATTTACTGCAAAGGAACCCTTTTAATTTAGGACAATTGCATCCCGATAAAAACCCAATTGCATTCTTATTAATTCTATGTGATGAAATTCAAGCGCATCACAGACAAACATCACTTTTCATTAATAAAAAAAATAGTTTGGAAAATGATTTAAAAATTGAAATTGATGATGACAGTTTATATGTTAATTATATTGTGAGAAATCCTTCGGCAGGCCATATACATTATGATGATATAAAAAATTTGCTAGATATGATATTATCAATCGACAGTATATTTGTCCGTGGATTAGTAATTTCTGCAGATTTTGAATTACAAAACAATATTGATTTTGGGGAAATTATAAAAAATGAAATTTCATTCAGAAATGTTGAAATTTTAGCATCAATGAAGTCGGAGGCCAAGCGGGCTTAGGAAGACAAAAT
>NZ_JAZQIJ010000210.1:0-8685 GCF_045541095.1 Methanobrevibacter sp. | reverse complement strand
TACATAATAAATTAATATATTATGATACCTGAAAAAACCAACATCAGCGCAAGAGTGGATTTAATACTCAAAAAATAGTAGAAGAATTAACCTTCAACCATAAGGATTCTTAGGAGCTGGAGCAAAAACTGATAGATAATTTCGATTTTTAGTAGATAATTTATATACTGATATGCCAACAGCAAATATGTAGTTAATTAAAAGGAATCAAAAGTTGCATAATCATGACTCACCATTTCTAATAGGTGATGCTGTAAAGGAAATTTCAGAGCCAAGTTATATTGATGCTCAAACTAGATTGATGTAGTTTTTAGTTAGGCCTTTGATATTTGATGTTCATAGAATGCATTTGAAAATCAATCTTACAGAATTGTGGTGTTCTTGCAGTATTATGTAAAAATTCCATCCAAAAATTTAATCGTTTGGAAAGCAAATATAAAATTAAGTTCATGTTTAAGTTTGAATGTTAAAATATTTTTTAAGATAATATGTTGGAGGATTAATAAGTATGAATGAAAAGGCTAACGAAAATTCGTGGTTTCCGTTAATAGTTGTGGCTTGTGCTTCCTTTATTATAGTGTTGGACTCTTTCTTCATGAATGTTAGTATTTCTCGAATTGTTGTTGATTTGAATGCTGATGTTAGTACTATTCAAATGATTGTGTCGTTTTGTACTCTTATCACTGCTGCGTTGATACTGTTCAGTACCAAACTTCAGGACATAGTTGGTAAAAAGAAACTGTTTGTAATTGGTGTTGCACTTTTTGGTATAGGAATATTTGCTGCAGTATTAAGTTCAAGTGTTACAATGTTTTTTGTCGGATGGGCAGCGATTAAAGGTGTTGCTGCGGCATTAATGCTGCCTGCCATAGTTTCAATAATAAGCGGAATATATTCCGGCAGAAAGCGTACAATTGCTTTGGCAACTCTCGGGGTAATGGCAGGACTTGCAGATATTTTAGCTCCGCTCCTTGGTGGGCTTATTACAACTTTTTTCAGCTGGAGATACACTTTCGCATTTGAATTAATATTCATTTTATTTATTTTAGTAATGCAAAATAAAATACCTGATTTTAAGCCTACTGAATCTAAAAGCGATCTTGATATTATTGGTGCTATACTTTCCGGTATATGTCTTCTTTTGCTTGTGCTTGGTATTTTGACTCTGACTAAGGATGTTGCTACCAGCATAATTGAGATAATTTTGGGATTGATAGTCTTAGCAATCTTTATATGGTTTGAACTCAAAAGAAAAAGGTCAGGCAAGGTGCCATTGCTTGATGTTGAATTATTTAGAGACAAAAATTTGCGTATAGGTACATCTATTAAGTTATTATATAATATTGTAATATCTGGAACATTTTTTGTAATGGTTCTGTTTTTCCAAAGTGTATTGCAGTTAAATCCATTCGATACGGGTTTGGCTTCACTTCCGTTTGTTATGGCTTTGTTTATTTTTTCATTGACCGCTCCACAACTAATGGGAAAACTGAATCACAAGACACTCATGGCAATAGGATGTATAATATCTATTGTAGGATGTCTGATTTTAAGTTATCAATTTAAATTAAATGTAAACATGCTGGATTTAATTCCGGGACAGTTTTTACTTGGGACAGGTATTGGTTTTATGATGGCTTTAGCAGCGGATGTTGCATTATTCGATGTTCCTGCTGAAGGCCAAAATAATGCATCTGGTATTATTACAACTGGTGAGACATTAGGTTCCTCATTGGGTACAGCAATCATTGGAATAATTCTAATTCTTGGAGTTATGGGCGGTATTAGTACTGCAGTCGATACCTATGCGCCTGATTATTCAGGAGATGAACAATTCCATCAGGAGGTCTATGACTACTTCCAAAAATTAGACACTATAGAGGGACAAGATAGTATTGTTGTGAATACTGCAGATATAATTATTCAAAATGCAATGGCAACCGTAATGTATGGATTAGCCATCGTGTTAGCAGCTATGTTAATTATAACGCTGCGGATAAAAAATAAAAATATTAAAAAACAATGAGGGACATCTCTCATTTGCCTTTTTTTTTTAAATGGTTTGAGTGTTTGCAGAAATTATTCAATTTTGATTTTATTCATTTTGTTTGTATGATATGATAAATTTCACTTAAAGTTGTAGATATTTTGAAGTGTGTTATGCCAACAGTAACATGAAGTTGGTTAAAAAGAACCAAAAATTCCATAATCCTGATTCGCCGTTGCTGATTGGGGAAGTTAAAGATGATGAAACTGTAAATGAAATTTCAGAACCAAGTTATATTGATTATCAACTAAAGTTAATATAGTTTTATATCAATTACATGTTTTTTTCACCCAAATTGTACAAATGACTTCAACCGTCATTAAGTTAGGTGTATTTCAATATATAGTCGAAGTTATCATAGGGATCTCTATCGGCAAACATGGGAAATTGATTTGCAACCGTGGCATCTACAGATATTAATCATTTGAAAACCTATTTTTAAACTCTCATATTATTTTTTTAAAGCATACAGACAAATAGGCAAGGCAAATAGGGTGATAATGGAGGATATGAAATACACTGGTGCATATCCGCTGGATGCAGATGCGAAACTTCCTAAAAGTGCAGGTCCAAAACCTACAGAGGCATCACAAAATATGAAATATGTGGATAGGGCATAGGAATTACGATGTTTGGGTGATTTTCTGGTAACAATGGTTGCACATGCTGAATTCAATGTTCCAAATCCTATGGCAATGCATACTGCACAAATTATAACAGTTAATGTGGAGGGCATGTATGCAATTAAGAATAATCCGACAGACTGTGCGATAATTCCTGTAATGCATATTATTAAATCCCCTCCTGAATCCTGAATTTTGCCTGCAATAGGTCTTGATGCGATTAGGACAATTGAATATAAGATAAAAAACCATGAAAAGGCACTTGTCAAATCAACTTCAACGGCATATAATCTATAAAAAGATAAAATTGAAACATAACCTAAAGCGGTGAGTGCGGTGAAAAAAGACACCGGAATTGCTCCGATTTCTATAATCTTATCTAAACCTTTATAATCGGTATGGCTTTCAGCGCCGTTATCTTTAGCCCAGTCATATTTGTCAACGTCAATGAAATATATGAAAATAAAGGCAAGCGCTGAAAATACTGCTGCAATTAAAAAACATCCTGTGGGACCAAAGTTATCATATGCAAATCCGCCAATGAATGGTCCAATACCAACTGCCAATGTAGTTCCCATCATAAAATAACCAAATGCTTCTCCAAAACGTTTTTTAGGAAGAACTACTGAAGCTATTGTAATAATTGCATTAGATGAAGCTCCAAATCCAATTCCATGAATAAATCTCGCTATTAAAAGTAAATTTACATCGCTAACAAAAAAATACATGAGACAGGATAGGAAATGAATGCCCATGAAAATAAATGCTGTTTTCCTCCAACCGATTCTATCAAAAGCATTGGTGGAATAAACTCTAGAGCATAAACCTCCAAAAATATATATTCCGGATACAAGCCCTGCAATAGTTGCAGAAGAACCCATTGAAGTAGCATATTCAGTGACTGTTGACATCAAAGCATACATCACTAGAGCCGTAAAAAGCAATGCTGCAAATATCAAAAAGAAGGATTTTGTAAATATTTTTTCATCAGTTTCAACATTCATATGTATCTGCCCATATATAAACCAATTATGTCTTGAGATATGATTGACATAAAAATCATGTAATATGATGTGTAGACTTTTTCTTGACAAAAATCACATACATTAGTAGTATAATTTTTAAAGTATTTAGAATTTTAGTCATGATGACATAATTGCTGTTAATTTTTTAAAGCGCATATTTTTCAGGTAATGAAATTTCAATCGTTAATGTTCATGCCAATGTTGGGAACCTGGTCAAAAGGAACTATAAGTTGCATAATCTTAATTAGTCATTGTTGATAGTGAGGCTAAAGGGGTGATCTTGTAAGAGAAGTTAATGAGGCAAGCTATATTGAAACTTATGAAAAAGTCGTACCACTTACACGTACTTTTCAATCAACTTTGTTATAAAATTTATTGGATGTTGTTATTTAATGTTTTGGAAAAATGTTCACGAGAGTTATAGTCACCGACACTGAAAATTATAAAAATTTCTCCTCCCAATTTTTCCAATAACTTGACTTATCAACTACTTTTTTAAACTCTGTTAAAAATAAATATTTTAGCTGCAGCATGCTTGAAATGTATTTTCTAGAAATTATTGCTTTTATTGTTCTCCATACTTGTTTTATTGGATTATATTTTGGAGAATATGGTGGTAAATGTATTAAATCCATATTTAGAACATTGCATAATTCTGTGAAAAATATTGCATGATGTACACTATAATTGTCTAAAATAGCTGCTATTGGTTTTTCCATGATTAATTCATATTGTAATTCCTTATCTGAGAAAAATGCCAATAACATTCCTTTTTGAAGATTTTCAAGCACTGAATGGCTTTTTGTATTAAAATTAAGTGGATTTCTTTCAAGTCTTTGACATAGTTTTTTAATTGTTTGGCTTCTTTCAGATAAACTTTTTAATGTTAATACTAATTTATTATAGTTATCTTCCTCATTAATGGTGTCTAATATGTTTTCTAGAAATAATTCTTCATTATTGATTATTTTTTTTAATTTAGATTCTAATTCTGGGTTTTCTATATTTTTGATGACGATGGTGATCATAAATTTCATCATTTCAAAGGTTTTAGTGTTATCTAAGAATGATACAAACGAATTTCCATTAATTGATTGAACTCCAAGGGCATTGATTGAAATTCTCTCTGTTGGTTGTTCTTTAATATTTTTTGTACCTTTTTTATGATATGTTCTTTGACTATTGTCTTGATTTTGACAATAGGTTTGATCCAAAAACACGACAGTGAAATTTTCTAAATCTAAATGTCGGGTGTTTTTTTTAACTGTTCTTCAGCATCAGCAGGCATTTTAGTATAGATTTTATATGGTTTTGTGTAAGAATAGTCTAATTTCTTCATTAACCTTTCTACACTTCTAATACTATATTCAACGCTAAATTCTTTTTCAATTTTTTCTTTAACTTCCCTTGCAGTTTTCAATTCTTCTTTTTGTATTATCTCATCTAATAAAATAAGCTGTTCATTCGTTAGTTTAGATTGACCTTTAGAACCTTTTTTTCTTTTTAATCCTTCTATTCCACCATCATTCCATTGTTTTATCCAATTATATGCTGTGCCTTGACTAATGTCATGTTTTTTTATGATTTCTGATATGGGTTCGTAATGTAAAACATCTAAAATCACATATAATTTATTTAAGACTCTTGTATCGTTTTCTAATTTTTTTATTTCAGTTTGAACTTCTGAAATGATTCCATTGTATTTTTTAATAAGTTTTTGTTCTGCCATAATACTATTTATTGTGTTTCATAGTATTTATAATTTTCAGTGTCGGGGACTATATAAAGGCCATGCTCTGACAATTGACGGTGAGTTCAGCAAAAACACAGTAAGATCCATCAAGCAATTCCAAAAGGACAAGGGCCTTAAGGTGACTGGTAATGTTGACGAAAAAACAGCTAAAAAACTTGGAATAATATAAATAAGGATTTTAATTCCTTATTTCTCTTTTTATTTTTTCAGATACGTTTTCCCTATTTTCATTATCATCCTAAATAATGAATGAGTTAATGTTTTAATCAAGTGTAATTTTTCTATTTTTAATCTAATTCACTTTAACGGCAAGGTTTTCAGATTTGAATTCTGGTTTGTGGCCTTGATATATATGAAAGGGTTCGTAAAGTAAGTTTTGAATTCGTGATGGTGAGTGTTAAAGTGCTTATGGAAATTCATTGGCTATCTCATGGTACTTGTCGCTGACAATGGCTACAAAGTCTTTTATCTATTTCTCTCCGTTCTTTAACGTTGTATAGTTTCGAATATTTCCCTTTCAAAGATACGTCGGGCATACTTGACATAATGGCAATGTTGCAATGGGTTTGTAAACTGGCCTAAAAAAATCTGATTTTTAAATTTCACCGGGTTTTCACCCCTTATAATAATATACATATATATTGTTTCGACGATAAAAATCATATTGTATAATTAATTTAATTTTATTGAAAAATATGTTACTATTTTTTCTTTAGAATTGAACATTATAATTATCAAGCATGAAAAGCATATTTTTTCATAAAATGGAGATTAAATATGAAGATTAAAAAAAGAATAATCTTGCTGACGCTTGTCATTTTTCTATTGGGCCTCGCAAATGCATATGCGAGTGAAATGGATGACGCACTGGCAAGTGAAGATGCAAGTCAAATCGAGGTGTCCTCAACAGTTGAGGATACTCTACAGGCAAGCGAAACGCTTGAACAAACAGATGATAATGGAGCTGAGCTGAAATCAACCGATGAGGATGAGCTCTCAAGCTCAGGGGAATTTGGCGAGCTTCAAAAACTGATTGATGACGCTTCAGACAAAAGCACAATCAATCTGGAACGCAATTACACCTACACTATAGGTGTAGACATTATAACTGAAGGAATAATCATAAGCAAGAACTTAACAATCAACGGTAACGGATTTGCAATAGACGCACAGGGCAAGTCAAGAATATTAAATATTAAAAACGGCACAAATGTTGTCTTGAACAATATCATATTCACAAACGGATACGTTAAGGGCTATGGTGGAGCCATCCTTGCAAATGGTACTGTGAATATTGTTGGATCCACTTTCACCAACAACACTGCAGCCGGTGTAGATGGCTTTGGTGGTGCAGTTTTCTTTAATGATACTGGTGCCGTGTCAAATTCTAATTTCACCGCCAACCATGCAAATAACGAGGGCGGTGCAGTTTACTTTAATGCTAAGGGTAGCGTGGAAAACTGTAATTTCAAAGCTAACGCAGCACAGGCAGATGGTGGTGCAGTTTACCTTGTTAACGAGAGCACTATTAAAAACTGTAATTTCATAGATAATAACGCAACCGGTAAAGATAGCGGTTATGGTGGTGCAGTTTTAGTTCAACAAAAGGGTACCATTGAAAACTGTAATTTCATTAACAATGCCGCTTCTTTTTCCGGTGGTGCTGTCAGCATGTTGTCAGGTAATGTGACAAATTGTAGTTTCGCCGGCAACACTGCATCTAAGTGGGCAGGGGCTCTCACTATGGGGTCAGGTAATCTGCGTGATTGTAATTTCACAGACAACACTGCCGAATATGGTGCTGGTGCTGTCAATTTGCATCGTGGTAATGTGACAAATTGTATTTTCACCAATAACGCTGCTGAGGACAATGGCGGTGCTATGGCCATGATTTCAGGAAATGTGACTGATAGTATTTTCACAGCCAACACAGGATATGATGGTGGTGCAGTTTACTTCGATACTTCCGGCACTGTTGAAAATTGTAATTTTTCAGCCAACAATGCAACAAGTTATGGCAGTGCTGTCAGGATGAGTTCAGGTAGTGTATCAAATTCTAATTTCACAAGCAACATGGGAGATCATGGTGCTGTCAACCTGGGTTCAGGTAATGTGGATAATTGTAATTTTGTGAATAATACCGCTTCTAATGATGGTGGTGCAGTTTACATCTATAAAAATGGTGCCGTGTCAAATTGTAATTTCACAAACAACACTGCAAAAAATGGTAATGCAATTTTTATCAGTAAAGGCAACATTTCCGGCTGTGACTTTAGGAATAATTATATAAGTGAAGGCGCAATTCATTCAGTGACTGGAAATGTTACTTTGTCTAATAATATTTTGGATGTTAATGATGTTATGCAGAGTAATAATTTCACATATGTTCAAAATTTAATAGACAAGGCCGATAGTGGGGATACAATCTTTATAGATGGATTATATTATGGTTTTGGAATACCAATCAGAATTACAAAAAGTTTAACATTAATTGGAACAAATAATGCAACATTAGATGCAAGAAAACTATCAAAAATATTTTATATAACTGCAGACAATGTTACACTTAAAAACATGTGCTTCACAAACGGATACTCACAAAACGGAGGCGCAGTTTACTTCAATAGAACTGGTATTGTTGAAAATTGTAATTTCATAAACAACACCGCAAATGAGGATGGCGGTGCAGTCTACTTCAATTGTTCCGGCACTGTTGAAAATTGTAATTTTACCAACAACAGGGCAAATTACGCTTGGGGCGGTGCAGTTTTCTTCTTGGACCAAGGTAGTGTGAAAAACTGTAATTTTATCAACAACACTGCTTCTGAAGAGGGTGGTGCAGTTTACTTTGCTGGTAATGGTGAAGTGATAAATTGTAATTTTACTAACAACAGTGTTTCTATAGATGGTGGTGCCGTTTTCTTTAATGAAGATGCTACTGGTAATGTGACATATTGTAATTTTATTAACAATACTGCTTCTGTAGATGGTGGTGCAGTTTGCTTCTGGAGTATCGGTAATGTGGCCGATTGTTATTTTGCCGGTAACACTGCTTCTTCTTCTGGTGGTGCGGTCAGTATGGATTCAGGTAATGTGATAAATTCTATTTTCACAGCCAACAAGGCAACTAGAACTGGTGGTGCAATATATGTTGGTGAAAAATCAACCAACAACAATTTCTCAGGCCAATTCTATAATAATCATGCAGGACAAAGCGGTGGAGCAATATTCTTCCGC
>NZ_JAZQIJ010000209.1:0-2079 GCF_045541095.1 Methanobrevibacter sp. | reverse complement strand
AAGGTACCAATGAAGTAGGCAATATACATTAAAATAATGAATGAGTCAAATACGCTGTCGGTTTCAAAGCCGATTGTGTATCCGGAATTAACCATTGCCAAGGTAATCAAAACAATGAAATATAAACCCCACATTAACAGTGGCCCGAGGTAATATTGACTAGAAATATACTTAACGTTTTTATCATATGAATTCTCACAGGCCTTTTCAAATTCAGCCTCATACTCCTTTTTGTTATATGGGATTTTGTCAGCTATATCACTGATTTTAGATAGAAATAACTGGTTTAGCATTCCGTATGTCTTTTTAGCTCTGAAAAATATTTCTACAATTTTCTTCATTCTCAAAATTATGATCATGGAAATAATAGCAATCATTACCAAGAAGAATATCGCATAAGACGTATCAATCAATGCTATTTCATATACGACTGCTATGAATGTAACGGGAATCAGTATTAACTGTTCGAGTATTATCACTAAAAATCCCTGTTCTGAGGACATACCCCTGGTTGACCGTGTAGTTAGCCCTGAAATTTTAAATTGAGCAATTTCCTCATCAGGCAGGTTCATCAGGATATGAAATATTTTCTCACGGATTTTATATGCTGCATTTGAAGCCACTCTTGTTGAAAGTAAAGAAACCGCATAAAGGGCAATCATAGAAATGACTGTATATATTAACATGTATAATCCGGACCTGAAAAGCAAATCGATATTCTGTTCTTTAACTCCTGTCAAAGCAACACTGAACAGATCAATTATTTCCATTTGAAAGAATGTCTGAATGATGATTAAAGCGAAAATAATCAGAATTGTTTTCCATTGGAATTTTAGTGAAACACTCAAAAACTTTTTCATATTATGTAATATAGTTTTTAGATATAAATACATTCCACCATATGAAAAATGAATTACAATCAATTCATTAAATATATTTTTGAACAAATGTACTTTTGAAATGTGAAACGGAATTATACAACTTCTGATTTTTTTAACCGGATTCATGACGGAATTGGTGCAGCAATACCAGAATCAATTCACACAGGTGTTGCACGCTCAAGTATCCTCTTTTTTGAATATCATTATCTACACCTTCTGATTTTAACATCATTATTGTGTATTTTGCATAGACAAAGTTTAAAAAGGATGCTACGCCCCTTCCAACAGCAAGGCCAATCCAGATACCTGTTAATCCCCAGCCAAATACTATTCCAAATAGATAAGTGAAGCTTACAGCAAAAATCAACTCCCTTATGACTGTCCATACCAGACTTGTAGTTCCTCGTCCGATTCCCTGATATAAAAAGCTTGAAGGCATTCCCAAGCCCACAAAAATCAATCCAAAACCGGCTATCCTTAAAAAATTTGCAATTCCAGGAATCAAGGAAGCAGTTTCAGGAGTATATGCGAAAATTAATGATAACTGCGGTGCGAATATTACCAAAACAAGCATGACTGTTGCTGACATGGCCATTGCAAATTTAGTACTGAAAGTGTGTGCCCTTGAAAGATATTCCCAATTTTTCGCTCCGAATGCACTTCCGCTAACAGCTGAAACAGCGATAGAAATGGCAGTTGAAGGTAGAATTCCCATTAAATATAATCTTTGAGCGGACATGAATATTGCAATGCCATCAACGCCACCAACTGAGAATATGAACATCAAATAGAAACTCATTGCAACAGGAATTATGAACTTGTCAAAAGATGTAGGAATAGCCACTTTTAAAATGTCTAAAACTATTTTAGATTCAAATTTAAACCCTTTAAAAGTTACATCAACATAAGTGTCTTTTTTAATTAAGATAAAGTACATTATGAAACATGCTGAGGCCAATACACTGACTACTGTTGAAATTGAAGCACCTGCAGAACCCCATCCCAGAACATAGATGAAAATAGGATCCAATACACAATTCATTATTGATGAAACAATGATTGCATACATTGCCCTTTTCATGTCACCTTCACCCCGAAGAATTCCGCTGCATCCAATGGAAAAAATGAATACAAATACGCATAAGAACAGAGGGGTCGCATATCTATTTGCTTCAATTAATGACTGTCCTGAAGCGCC
>NZ_JAZQIJ010000208.1:0-7035 GCF_045541095.1 Methanobrevibacter sp. | reverse complement strand
TATACTATAATACATGTTATCCTGCTTTTATTTGTAATGTCCACCTTTACAGGCTTTGGTGGGCTTACATCATCTCTGAATAAGATTCCATTCCAGCACATCTGGTATTTCTGGATGATTTTAGGTCTCTACATTACTCTTCCTGTTATAAATAAGTTTGTACAGCACGCATCATCTAAGGAACTTGATTATTTCATTGCAGTGCTTTTTGGAGGGTCAATATTTTATCAGATTACATTCATTCTAGGAATAAAACATTATGTTAACCTGAACCTGGTTTTGTGTCCAATTGCATATATGGTTTTAGGTAATTACCTGTCATCCAAAGAATTCAACATAGACAAAACAAAGCTTGTTTCATTAGCAGTTTTAGTTGTCCTTGCAGTTACAGCCATCAAAATTCTGGCAGTTAATGGATATTTTCCGCTTGAATATGTTACTGGATATGACATATCTTTATCTCCAAGAGTTGCTTCACAAGTCGATTTGGGAATTTTTGAGCTTTTGAGAGTATCTGCAATATTTCTGATATTGAGATACATATTTGAAATGAAAGATGGAATCTATTCAAAAATCAGAAAGTTACTGGAAAACGATGTTTTGGTAAGAATATACACTTCCATTAGTAAAGCAAGCTATGGAATGTATCTGTTTCATATAACACTTTATTTAATATTAAGTATATGGCTTAAAAAGCTTGCATTGTCAGGTACTCAGGTCTGCGTATACATTGTTTTCGTGACATTCGCATTGTTCCTGATATCATGGCTCGTTATTCTTGCAATTAACAGAATTCCATTTGTCAATAAGTTTTCAGGATACCATTAGTGAGGTTTTTTATGAAAATTTCAATAATTCTTCCTGTTTTCAATGAGGAGGAATATGTCAAGAATTCAATTGGAAGCGTATTGTCACAGAATTTTGATGATTTTGAGCTGATTATCGTAAATGATGGTTCAACCGACAATACTCTGAAAATAATTGAAAGATTTGAAGATGAAAGAATCATCATCATAAACCAGGCAAATCAAGGCCCTGGAGCAAGCCGGAACAATGCATTGAAGATTGCTTCAGGAGATTATGTGATGTTTCTGGATGGAGACGATGAATTCTGCCAGGATGCACTTGAAACAGCATACAACGAAATTAAATCAAAAGATACTGACATCAGCATATTTCAGATAATCAAGTATGACGGTGAGGACTATTCTGAAAACAGTTGGTTTAATCTTGACAATTTTCCTGAAAGCTTTGAAAATCGCGTGTTCAATCCCCATGAATGTGGGGATTTTCTTTTTGACATATCTGTCAGCGCATGCCAAAAGATTTTCAAAGGGTCTTTTTTAAGAAAAATTAATGCCAGATTTCCTGAAGGAATATTTTTTGAGGACATGCCGTTTTTC
Organism: Methanobrevibacter sp.; assembly: GCF_045541095.1. GTDB lineage: Archaea > Methanobacteriota > Methanobacteria > Methanobacteriales > Methanobacteriaceae > Methanocatella. The sequence goes on along the minus strand of NZ_JAZQIJ010000208.1, from coordinate 5,632 downwards.
TTTTATACTTTTCTTAAAGCCCAAAGAGTTTCTATCATCAAAAGACATCTCTATAAACGTCTTAAGCATGATGGATCAATTACAGAAGTGGTTGATTCCAAATTTCTGGATACTGTCAGAGCCGGACAAATTCTAATGGACATATTCGTTAAAAACGGATGGTATGATATGTATACCTTCGACCTTCTTGCCTTTAAAATCAATGGTCCACGATATGCTTTAATGAATATTGAAGAAAAATACCAAGAACAACTGTTTGACTTGATTAAAAAAGACTACTCTTTGATTAAAACCAGTGCATATTATGAGGATTTTCTCAAAAATTTAGGACCCATTAAAAGGAAATTTTTCCTTGATATCTTAAAAGCAAAAGACTATGAAACATTTGTAGAAATTAACAAATAACATCCAAACTTATTTATTTTCGTATTAATTCAATTAGCATAATTTAATATATTCAATCAATAAATATTAAATTAAAGATTAATTGCTTTTGATTGGGGAAGTGTACATGAAGGATTCATTGAAAAATTTTTTTAAATCATTGAAAAATACAAATAATAAAAAAAGAAACTCTTTTATTAAGTTGAATTTAGATATAAAAGGTAGAGTTTATTTTAAATACACTATCGAAACATCACCTGACTTAGACAAATATTTTAGAAACAAACAACAGCATGTAAAAATAATTCATGGTGATGAAAAAGTTGCCAAAATTCCAGATAGCATATTAATTTTACCAGTCATAACTAATTTTATACCAGTAGCATGGTTTTTTGATGCTGAATTGATTGTGGATGAATTGGATGAAACTTTTTATAACTGTTTGGATAATATTAAAAAATCCTATAAAAAAATGTATCCTCTTGCCGAGTTTAAAGGTAAAATCACTGCTAACAAACTCGTTAACAATTCCTATGAACCTAGTGACACTTACATTTCTCTTTTTTCACAGGGCGTGGATTCATTATACACCGTTTGTGAAAATTTTGATAAAAAGTTGCATCTTGTCACAGTATATGGAGCGGACATCCCGTTAGGGAAAAAAGAAGGTTGGAAAAACTTATCTAATACAATAACCGAATTTTCAAATTCAATGCATCTAAACACATCTTTCATAGAAACTTCCTTTTATTCTTGCCTAAACCAAGATACATTAACTGATGAAATACAAAATGTAGCTAGTTCAGGCTGGTGGCATCAATTTCAACACGGATTAGTTTTCCTTGGTCATTCTGCACTAATAGCATACGTACATAAAGCAAAAGGAATACTTATTTCAAGTTCCCATTCTCCAAAAGAATCTGAATTTTTTAAAAAGGACATCATGCAATGCGCCTCATCACCAATAACTGATAATGAATTTAAATTTGCAAGTTGTAATGTTACTCATTTCGGTTATGAGGTTGAAAGATTTGAAAAAATAGAGGCAATTGTAAACTATTCCAAAAAACATAACCTATCTTTTCCATTAAAAGTTTGTTTTACTTCTAAAGAAGGAGGTAACTGCAGCATTTGCGATAAATGTAGCCGATGCATAATGTCTTTGATAGCATTGAAAGAGAATCCTGAGGACTATGGATTTAAAATTACTGACGAAACATTCATAAAAATCCAAGAAAACCTTATATATATTGAAAACGGAATCAATAAATTTGGTAAGGGTTGGAACATTCCTGGAGTAAAGATTTTCGATTGGTTTGTTATTCAGGAGAATTTTAATAAAGACCGAGAATATTGGAATGACAATCCTGACATTAACTGGATTTTAGATTACAATTTTGATAAAATTAAGAAAATCAAATATGATTACAAAGGCAACTTGCATTAATTAAGGTATTGTGAAAACGCTATGAGTTCAAAACATTGAACCATACAAACTCTTCGCCGGCCCAATAGCTAATCAGTATTGATGTCAGGCATATCACAACGAATATGGCAAAGACATTAAACGGAGAGAGAAAATAGAACAGTATCAAAAATACGGCTTGTGAAATGTAGAATATGATTTTTTTATTGGACAGATTCACATAGCTCAATATTCCAAGAACCACAGGAGTTGCTATTATTGCCAGAATATATAATATTGACTCTTCAAGTGAAACAAGACCATTCAAAGGCATGTTCAGGAGATGGCTAAACAGATAAATTTCCAGTACTGTGAGGAAAAATCCCTGAACGCCGCCGGTAACGGCCTGAGCCATAGTGTGTTTTTTTAAAAGAACCCTTGACCATATAACAATCGGATAAAGAATAGCAAAAATTGCACCGATTGGACCCAAAAGCAATATCAATGCCGCTACAGGGCCGCTTAAACCTGTTGTGTGAACACTGATTTTCCACCAGATGGTAAAAATCAAAACCACACCTGTATTTACGGAATAACATAAAAGCAGCAACGCTAAAAAGTTACTGACATTTAAAAACAGACATACTATAAAACCTATGAAATATGATACTATTCCAACTATCAATGGAACGAATCTGTCTTCCCGGTTGGAAATGTCATTGTCGGTGTTGATTTTTTTAGCCCAAAATACGATTATCGCCATCGGAAGAAGAGATGCAAAAATTAGGGAAATAAGTTCCATCTGGATAAATTTAAAAAAGTCAAACCCTCCGTTTTCAAAAGACAGAACAATACAGATTATCAGAAATAACGGTATTGTTATGATAGGAGGGTTTGTCAGTACCGAAATTGTTTTGGCCAGTTTATATTTGTTCATTGTATTATATTTTGATAATTAAAGTTAATAATCTATCGGTTTTAATATCAAATTCGCAACGAAATCGGTAATTTTGTTCATGTATTTTGTGATAATGTCGCTTGACAGGATCACTGCCACAACAAATACAAATGCCAGATTTACGATTAATGTAATAATATCATTTGCAACATATAATTTCACGTTCATGTCCATGAAATAAATTAAAATGAACATATGCAGCATATATATCGCCATTGAATTTCTTCCGAATTTTGTTAAGATTGATTCTTTGTTGGTCATGGCCCTGTTTAAAAGCAATACCATAGCCATTTCAATAAGTATCACTGCAACTCTTTTAATCATTTCAAACAATATATTTCCTGCGTATGGGGTTTTGAATACCATGACCCTTGCATCCAGGAAATTAATTGCAATTAAAATTAAAAGTATACCCAAAATAAATATGAGCTTAAAATGCCTTTGATAAAATCCGACCAGTTTCGGTCTGATTTGACTCAGTTTTTCCATATATGAATTATAATAGAATCCCAAAAGGAATATAGGGAAATATGCAAATAGTCTTGTCAGTCCCAAAATGTTTGGATGTATGTCTATTATTCCAAAAAACACGGCACAGATAAATGCGGTTAAAAGAGGGTATCTGAATTTGTCAAACAGAGGAAGCATTACCTTCATGAAAAACAATGCAACTAAAAACCATAAGCCCACTGATGCCTGAATGAATATCATGCTAATATCAATTTTGCCCGTTAGCATAAACCTGAACAGCTTGAGCACGATTGTAAATATTATATATGGGATTAATAGTCTTTTGAAGCTTTTAGCGTATTGGTCTGAAGATGTTTTTGAAAAATATCCGGAAACGAAAAAGAATAATGGAAGGGCGGTTATATAAAGTATTTTATCCCCCAACATCGGAAACATCTCGGAAGTGTTCAGATGCCAGCAAACTATCATAAGTATTGCCAGCCCCTTTAAGTTGTCAAATCTGTGAATCCTTTCATGAGTCATATTATTATATATAATTATCCTATTTTTTATACATTTTTACACATTATCTGAACTGTTGCTGATGCAATAGTTGTCAATGCAACAGTTTATATATGAGGACATCTTAATATTAAAACTATGAAATCATTAGTAGTTTATTATTCAAGAACCAACATTACAAAAAAGCTGGCTGAAGACATTGCAGCCAAAACAGGTTCCGACATTGACGAGATTATCCCTAAGGTAAACTACCAGGGAAAAATAGGATATGCTCGTGGAGGAAAGGATGCCATGCAGGAAAAGATAATAGAATTTGAAGACATGAAATTCAATCCCCAGGATTACGATGTAGTATATCTCGGAGCGCCTGTATGGGTAAGCAAGGCAGCGAATCCGCTTTTATCATACATTAAACAGAACGAAGGAAAATTCAATGAGGTCAAGTTTTTCATGACCGCCGGAAGCAGCGGCTTTGAATCATCATTTAAACAGCTTGAGAAATACTGCAAAAAACCTCTCAAAACAATTGGCCTTACAACCAAAGAGGTTAAAAAAGGAGAATACGATTTGACTTCATTCATCCAGTGATGATAACATGACAATTGAAGATTTTAAAAACATTGATGCAACCCTTATCCCTCCGGGAAAAATGATTACAATGGCCGCAAGGGGAATCAACATTTATGTCAACCACAACCTTGAAAAGTTCGGCATAAACGCCACCCAACTCTATTTGCTTTTTGAAATATCCAATGAAAATCCGATTAACCAGGAAAAGATAGCTTCAAGATGCAATATAAACAAGGGTGCTGTTGCACGGTCGGTCAAGAAACTCGAAGACAAGGGACTTGTTGAAAGGCAAATCGATGAAAACAACCGCCGACAGAACAAGGTTTTCCTCACCGAAAAGGGTAATGAGACATTGAATGAGACCATCAAATTATTTGACACCTGGGAAAGGGAAGTCATCAACAAAAATCAGATTATAGAAAAGGAACTCTTACAGAAGGTCCTAAAGGAAATAGTTATAAATACCATGGAACTAAATGCAAGGGAGAGTAAAAAATGAGTGAAAAAAGAAACAAAAATATTGAAATGATTACAGGAGACCCTAAAAAGGCTATTATCAAACTGGCTCTTCCCATGATGGTTTCCATGCTTTTGATTATGATGTATAACATTGCAGACAGTATATGGGTAGCCGGTCTCGGTGCCGATGCACTTGCTGCAATAGGATTTATCACACCTCTTTTCATGGTGCTGGTCGGTCTTGGAAACGGTATCGGTGCGGGAGCAAACTCCCTTATTGCAAGAAACATAGGAGCGGGAAACTATGAGCAGGCAAACAACGCAGGTCTTCACGGAATTCTTCTCTCCATAATAATTTCTGTAATATTCACAATTCTGATTGAAGCGTTCATGGTTCCTATTCTGCAGTTTATGGGTGCCGGCGATACAATCCAGTATGCGATGGATTACAGCTACATCATATTCGGATTCCTGTTCATATTCGTATATTCAGGTGTGGCTTCAGCGATATTCAGATCAGAAGGTGACATGAGACGTGCAACAATCGCAATTGCAGTAACAGCTATCCTGAACATCATTTTAGATCCTATTTTCATATATGTATTGAATCTGGGAATTTCAGGTGCTGCATGGGCAACCATCATATCCGCTGTAAGCTCTTGTCTTGTGATGAGCTACTGGATATGGGGTAAAAAGGATTTGTATCTTGACCTTTCACCGAGCAACTTCCATTATTCAGGAAAGATGATTATCGATACCCTGCAGGTTGCAATTCCGTCAACATTGGAAAACGTTGTATTTTCAGCTCTGGCAATCATCATAAACAGCATGCTCGTAATGGCTGCAGGTACAACAGCGGTTGCAGTATATACCGCTTCAATGAG
>NZ_JAZQIJ010000207.1:0-10848 GCF_045541095.1 Methanobrevibacter sp. | reverse complement strand
GATGTTTTCACTATTTCAATTTCGTTAGGTTTTATATTGTCATTTCTGTGTTGTTTGAGAGTGCCGTCTTCTGTTGTAATTATTCTTGTTTTAATATATGGGTGGGATTCGATTACTTTAATGAGTGATTCTTTTAATTTGTCAACATCTATTTCCTTTCCGAATCTTATAGTTGTAGGCATGGTATATTTGATTTCAGTAGGGCTCTGCATGCATTCATAGTAGATTCCCAATTGATTTTCAGTTAGTGGGAAATATTCAAGTTTTCCAGCCATTTCAATTAATTCATCAATGTATGTATCATCATTGTCATTTGCATTTATCTCTTCTGATAGTTTTTTGATGGTTGGGGCATTAAACAGCACTGAAATATCTAGGTTTACATTCATTTTTTCATAAATTAATGAGTTTAATTTCATCAATGTCAGTGATGTGTATCCTATTGTGTATAAATCATCTGTAGTACCGAATTTATCAGTTCCGATTAATTCAGAGGTTATTTTAAATAGTTTTTCTTCTGTTTCGTTTTCCGGTTTTACGTTTTCCAGTTTCAGTATTGGTTTTGGTAGTTTTTTGAGGTCTGTTTTTCCGTTTGGTGTTTGTGGCATCTCGTCTATCTGCATGAATACTGTTGGTATCATGTATTTGGTTAACTTGTCTTTCAGGAAGTCTTTTAGGTCGTCTGTGTTGATTTGTTGGTCTGCGGTGAAGTATGCGCACAGGTGGTCGTTGTTGTTGATTTGTTTTATGACTACGACATTTTGTTTGATGTTCGGGTATCTGGAGATGTTTGTTTCTATTTCTCCGATTTCTATTCTTAGTCCTCTGAGTTTGATTTGATCGTCAATTCTTCCTTTTATATCTATTTCACCGTTTGGTGTTTCAATAGCGTAGTCTCCACTTTTATAGTATGGGATGTTGTTTATTTCGAGGAATACTTCTTTGGTTTTTTCGGGCATGTTGTAGTATCCTTTTCCGACTCCTGTTCCTCCTATGTAGAGCTCTCCCATCACTCCCTGCGGCAGTAATTTCCCGTCGATATCTCTTACTTCAGTCACATAGTTTTCTAATGGTTTACCTACGGTGATGTCGTTTATGTCTGTAATTTCTTTGTTGTTTGATGTGATTGTTGTTTCTGTTGGTCCGTAACTGTTGTAGACTATGGCATCACTGTATTTTCTAAATTCTTCATATACTTTTGCTGAAAATTGTTCTCCTCCGAGTAATAAGCATTTTATGCATTTAATAGCTTCGCAGAATTCTTCAACTTCCAGATATGATGCTAATCTTGAAGGTGTAATTTCAGAAACTTCCGGTTTGGTTTCATTGATCAAATCAATTAGTTCAGGAATGTTCTTGATTTGCGAATCGCTTGCAAGTATCAGTTTTCTACCGTTTGAAAGTGAAGTTAAAATGTCATCAACTGATACGTCGAAGGATATTGTTGCAAGACATAATAAGCTTTCATATTGTGATTTAGGATTTTGAACTTGGTTAGATATGTTTTCGTGGCCGATCATCACACCTTTTGGTTTTCCGGTTGACCCTGAGGTATAAATCATATAAGCTGTATCATTTGGATTAACATTGATATTTGGATTTTCTGCATTTTCCTCTTTAAGTAGTTCATTAACATCGATTGAGTTGCCTTCGTTGGTATTACTTATTATGTAGTCCGCTTGGCTGTTTTCATAGATGTAGTCTATTCTTTCTTGAGGATACTCCAAATCTATTGGAATAAATGCACAGCCTGCCTTTAGAATTCCTATGATTGATGCAATCAGGTTGCTGTCCCTTTTAAGCATTACTAAAATATTATTTCCGGCTTCAACTCCTCTTTTAATCAGAGCATTTGCTATTCTATTACTCTTTTCATTCAATTCATTATAGGTTAGGGTCATGTCGCTTGCAACCAATGCAGTTTCATTTGGTTTTTCTTCTACCTGCTTTTCGAAGCGTTCATGTAAAATTGGTGTGTCTAAAGGTGTTAATGTCGGAATCACTTTGGATTTATTTAATTCAATATCCTTAATCATTAATTTTTCTATATCTTCACTAATGAACTGATTTAAAATGTTTAAAATACAATCCAGGAATGTCTCCACATGTTCTTCACTGTACAGTTGGTCGTTGTATGTAATCAGGAATTCAAGATCGTTTTCTGTTTCATTAACGTCAAAAGTAAGTTTATAATTTGTTTCAATGGTATCCAGGTAGTTTACTCTATAATTTTTGTTATTTATTTCCAGTATTTCATCATCAAGATTGTTGTAGGAATAGAAAAATTCCGGTTTTAATTGGAATTCCTCTGCAATTTCAGTATAAGGATAATTGCTGTGGTTTATAGTTTCTTTCCAGATCTCATCTACATTTTCCAATAATCTTTTAATGGTTAGGAATCTATTTTCATCGATTGAAATTATCGGCAAGGTTTTTACTAAAAATGCTTGGGTATTGAAGTAATTTGAATTTGTTCTGCCGTTGAAAATGGTGGTTATCAATGTCTTGTTGCTGAATGTATATTTGTTAAGGTTTAAGATTGTGCTTGCCATTATTAGTACATTTGGACTAATTCCCTTTTCAGAACAGAATTGTCTTATTTGTTCCGGTTTGATGTTTTTGGATATTGATTTTAGTTTTCCTTCCTCTTCATTTCCATTCAGGTCAGGTGTCAATATTGTAGATTCCACGTCCTGTGTTAATTTGCTTTGGAAGTATGTTCTGGATTTTTCATACTCTTCACTGGATTCGTACTCTTTTTCTATGAGGCTGTTGAGGTATCCGTCAATATTTTCCTTTTCAATTTCCTTATTCTGGTAAGCATTTGCAATATTTTTGAAAAACTTGTCTAGAGATTCACCATCTGTTATGATGTGGTGAAAATCTGAAAACAATACAGTTTCATCAGGTGTTTTATAAATTTTAAATCTAAACAGCTGACTGTTTTCCAGAGGGAATGTTTTTACGTTTTCCTTTTCAATTTCTTCTGGGGATATTTCATCAATTTCAATGATCGGAATCTCATCTATTGCTATTGAATCATCTCGTTTTTGCATTAATTCTCCATTTTTGCTGATGATTCTAGTCTTAAGATACGGATATGCTTCAATTGTTTTTACAATGGATGTCTTTAATTTTTCAGCATCAATATCAGAGTCAAATCTTATGATGGACGGGAGATTATAATGTGCCTCTTCGCTGCTTTGAATGCATTCATAATAAACTCCTAATTGGTTGGAAGTTAAAGGATAGTAAACTCTATCTTTTGATGATTCAACTAATTTTTTGAGGTTTGTGGAATCTGTTTGGGTATTGTCAATTTGTTTTGCAATATTTTTAATTGTCGGTTCATTCAATATTGCCGTGATGTTTAAGTTGGCTCCTATTTGCTCATAAATCCTTGCATTGAACTTCATCAGGGTCAATGATGAAAATCCGAGGGAATACAAATCATCATTGATTCCGAATTCTGTTGTTTCACAAATTGAGGATGCGATATCAAACAGTCTATGTTCAGTTTCTGTTTCGGGCAATGTATATGATAATTTAAGTTCAGGTTCCGGAAGTTGCTTTAGGTCTGTTTTTCCGTTTGGTGTTTGCGGCATTTCATCAATCTGCATGAATACTGTTGGAACCATGTATCTAGTTAATCTTTCCTTAAGAAATTCTTTTAGGTCGTCTGTGTTGATTTGTTGTTCTGCGGTGAAGTATGCGCATAGGTGGTCGTTGTTGTTTATTTCTTTTATGACTACGACGTTTTGTTTGATGTTCGGGTATTTGGAGATGTTTGTTTCTATTTCTCCGATTTCTATTCTTAGTCCTCTGAGTTTTATTTGATTGTCTATTCTTCCTTTTATGTCTATTTCGCCGTCGGTTGTTTCTATTGCGTAGTCTCCACTTTTATAGTATGGGATGTTGTTTATTTCGAGGAATACTTCTTTGGTTTTTTCGGGCATGTTGTAGTATCCTTTTCCGACTCCTGTTCCTCCTATGTAGAGCTCTCCCATCACTCCCTGTGGCAGGAGTTTGCCGTCTATGTCTCTTACTTCTGTGATGTAGTTTTGGAGTGCTTTTCCGATTGTAATGTTTTCAGGGTCGTGTATTTCTTTGTAGCTTGATGCGATTGTGGTTTCGGTTGGTCCGTAACTGTTGTATACTTTTGCGTTTGTGTATTGTTTTACTCCTGTGAACGCTTTGGCTGAGAACTGTTCTCCTCCCATTACAATACATTTTGCACAGTCAATTGCATTGCAGAATTCTTCAACTTCGAGGTATGATAATAATCTGGATGGTGTGAATTCCATCACTTCAGGTTTGTTTTGTTTTATGAGTTGCACTAAATCGATGATATTTTTGATTTCGTTGTCATTTGCAAAGATTATTTTTATTCCGTTTGTTATTCCAGTTAGAATGTCTTCAAGTGATGTATCAAATGCGATTGTTGCAATGCTCAATATACTGTTGTATTCGCATTTCGGGTTTCCTTCCGCTTCGTTACATGCATTTTCATGTCCGATTACTACTCCTTTTGGAAGACCTGTTGATCCTGAAGTGTAAATCATATAAGCATTATCTTCAGGATGGACATTTACATTTGGATTTGATGTATCTTCTTCTTTTAACAGTTCATTCACATCAATGGAGTTTCCTTCGTTGGCATTGCTTATTATGTAGTCTGCTTGACTGTTTTCATAGATATAATCAATTCTTTCTTGAGGATACTCCAAATCTATTGGGATAAAAGTACAGCCTGCTTTTAGAATACCTATGATTGATGCAATCAGGTTGCTGTCCCTTTTAAGCATTACTAAAATATTATTTCCGGTTTCAACCCCTCTTTTAATCAGAGCATTTGCAATTCTATTACTTTTTTCATTCAATTCATTATAGGTTAAGGTCTTGTCGCTTGCAACCAATGCAATCTCATTTGGTTTTTCCTTTACTTGCATTTCAAAGCGTTTGTGCAATATGGGATTTTGGATTTCACTAAAAGCAATATTTTCATTTTCATTTTCAATTGCTATATCTGAGATGCTAATTTTATCTATTTCGCTTGTGATGATTTGTTTAATTATTTTTTCGATACTTTCTAAGAATATTTCAATGTACTTTTTGGTATATAATTTGCCGTTGAACAGCAAAGAAAATATAATTTTTTCATTGGAGTGGGAGATATTCAAATAATTTGAGTAATCGGTATTTGAAGGAATATTTTTATTGTATGAATAGTAGAATTCTGGTTTTAAGTTGTATTCATTAAGTAGTTCATTAATTGATTCATAAGGATGATTTTGATTTTCTTTTAATGTTTTTTTGATTGAGTTTATGTATTCTTTGATAGTTATGGATCTGTTTTCATATTTTGCTGAAAAAGGTATATTTTCATCATAGAAAATGAGGTTTTCACATGAAAAGTTAAATTTGTTCAAGGCTAACAATAGGCTTGCTAAAAACAATTCATTTTCTTCAATTTCATTGTTTTCACAAAATTCAGTTGTATTATTTGGAAGTTCATGAGTTACTTTACGTGTTATTCCTTCTTCCTTCTTTCCATTTTTATTTGGGGCGATTAAGGTTGTTTCATCAAAATTTATAATTTGTTTTTCGTAATATTCCTTTAATTTTTTAATCTTCTCAGAATTCATAAAATCATCCACTAAACTAATATATGTTTAGCTTTGTTTTTTAAGTATAAATATAAATTACTTTTTTCTCAATTTTTTAAAAAAAAGTTGAAATTTTTTTGAGTAAAGAAATAATAATTATTTTTTTTTAATTTTTTAAAAGAATGGATTTTTGGTATGTGCGGTGGTTTAAAAATTTAATAAAAAAAGAAAAAAGGAGGAAAATATCAAGTCTATGCTTGATTTTCCATTTCTTCAAATTTTGCTGGGAAATACTCATCTACAACGTATTCAAGCCCATATTTTGAGAAAGATTGCTGTTCTGCTTTCTTACCTATTTTAAGCATCTTTTTGATTTCAGTTTGCCAGAAATCATTTTTATACCTTGGGTCTTTTGAAAGCTCTTTTAATCTCATGACGTCAACATCTTTTAGTTTATCGGTTGGTAAATCATAGTTGATGATATCAGATGCTGTAACTCCAATGAATTTTGCATCAGGAGTTGCCAATTGATGGTTAACGTGAGCTAATTTTGCACTTCCGGAAATAATTACCTGTGCAATGTGGAATCCCCAAGGGTCTCCGTCGTTACAGATGTAGACTGGAAGGTTAAGTTCTTCATTAACTCTTTTAAGAAATCTTCTTGTAGCCCTTGCGGCTTGTCCTTTAAGCCCGACAATCAGGGTGTTGAATCTTTTGTGAGCATTTTCCTGAACGAGCCTGTGGAACATTCCCATGGTTTCCACTGCCAGTACTTTGTCTACATTATGGTCCAAGAATTCCACTTGGTCAATTGTTGGTGAGATTGTGTAACCTGATTTTCCCATTTTTGAGGCATTGACTTCTACTTCGTCAAATAGGGTAATGTCTCCGTAAACTGATGCTCCGTCTTCTTCAGGCATTAATCCTAATTCTTCACGGGTGGTACCAAGAGTTACTTCAAGGTCTTCTCCAACAATGTTTGATTCTTGTTGTGTTTTAAAACTGATTCCCCAACCTTCTGAAACGTAATACATCTCCCTGATGGTAGCTGTCTTTTCTCTTGCAACTAAATCTTTACAGAAATTACCTACATAAACCATTTGGCCCAATTTTCTGATTTGTTTTACGTTACCTAATGATCTTCTTCCGTATCTGTCTCCTAATACGTAATATCTTTTCGCATCATCATAAACGATGTTTCCGGTTCCTCTGGATGGGACTTTGATACTAGGAACCTTATTCTGTTCAATGTTTTCAATGATTTCTTGACCTAATCCTGTTAACTTGTTAAGAGTGTATTGTTTTCTTTCTTCTTTGTGTGTTTGTTTTGGGTCAGCCATTTAATCACCTATTCCTCCAATTCCTCATCTTCATCATCATTATCTACAAAACTGTCTAATGTAGATTCTTTTGGTTCAACGGTACGTCCGAACTCGTCAATTTCTTCCATAATAATTGCATCAAGTTCTTCTTCTTCCTCTTCTTCTTCCACTTTCTCACCAAGAAGCTCTGCAAGAGCCCTTTTGGTAACTTTTGCTAACACTTCCTGATATTCTGGAACTCCTGTTTCACCGAGTTTTGCAGCTTCTTCAATGATAACTGGAACGTATTCTTCAAATACTTTTGAACGTTTTTCTTTTTCTTTAGCTGCTTTTTTGGCTCTTAGGTGTTTTTGCAGTTTACGAGCCAATTTCATTGTTGCCTGTCTGATTTCATGAACGATTTCAGGTTCAGGTGATACACTTTGCTTACCTGTTGAAAGGTAAGGAACCTGTGTTGAAATAATGTTTACGAATAATGTTAGTGGAGTGTTGTCCATATCTCTTAGTCCGTAACGTTTCCAATCGATACTTTTGAGAGCTTCTGTAATTGCACAGCTTCCTGCATCGAATGTCAATGGAACTCTGTTTGCAAATCTCATGATTTCAGATTTTCTCTGTTCATTGACAACTCTTCCGGCATTTCCACCATATGCAAGACCTGCTTCGATAATGAATGATACACCACCAGCGTAGGTCACTGGTTTTCTTGTGATGGTTTCTACAAATTCCGGCTTAAGAATCTGTTTCATACCTTTTTCTACCTGTTCTGAACCGATTGGTATAAGTCCGTCTGTTGGAGGGGCCATAAATTTCATTTTCTTAAAGCATTGTACAATAGCTTCAGCTTCCTGGAAAGTCATGGCTTTTGGACGTTTGTTCATGTCAATTCCGGTGATTTCTGCGATTTCATCAACCCTTTTGTTTGACATTCTTGACATTGAGGATGTCATCATACTTTTGTATCTTCTGCTGTCGGTATTCTGTGCCATTGTCATTAAATCGTCAGCACTCACACCTTTTGGATGCGGTAATACTTCTTTAGGTTGTACTGGAACAACGTCTGCTGCTCTTTTGAAGATATATTTGTGTCCGGATGGATCCCTGAATGTGATTTTTGCGTGTGGGTTTCCAATCATGGTTCTTCTGATGTATTCAAAAGCACCTTGTTCTGCCATTGAGTAGGATACTTCTTTAAATTGAAGTTCAATGCATACTCCAGTACTTTCAGCAGGATAATCTTCTCTTTCCATCAAAATTCCACGGTTGTTTTTAACATCCATCTGGAATTTCATTTTTACTCCTTTAATTTCATCGCCGTCTTTGTAGCATGAAATTACACGGGCAGGTTTACCGGTGGTCATTTGTGATAATAGCACACAACCACTACATCCTAAACCCTGTTGTCCTCTGGATTGGATGTTTCTGAATTTGGATCCTGCAAACATCATACAGTATACCTGCATTACATAATCTTCAGGAATTCCAGGTCCGTTATCTTTATGTCTTAAAATGTAGTGTTCTTTATCAACACGTTTCAATTCAATGTCAATGTCAGGAAGGATTCCTGCCTCTTCACATGCATCGAAACTGTTTGTAATCAATTCGTGGAAAACAATTGTTAAAGAACGGATTTTTCCAGTAAACCCTAACATCTGCTTGTTCTTCCTGAAAAACTCAGATGGAGTCAACCTTTGGAAATCCTCTTCCCAATCAAGTCCCATTCGTTGTTCTTGAGCCAAAATTTTTCCTCCTAATAATATTATATGTTTAAATTTATTATGGATTAGATATTTAAATCAAGTGAGGGAGAGCATTTGATAAGTAATATTTTTACAGTACCCTATCTGTCTTGCTTAAATATGTGGCAAAATAATAATTTAAAAACATGTAGAAAATATAGTATTTATACTATGCTATCTATATATGTTGGTTACAGTATATAAGTTTTTAGCATTATCAATATAATTTTTATAGCAAAATGTGATTAAAACTAATTCAAGAATGTAATATTTCTTTGAGTTCATTTTTTTGTTGGAGGTTTTATTATTTTTCAAATTAAATTTAAATTGGTGTATGATTAAAATATTTTTTTTGAAATTTATAAATAAAACAGTAATTTATTAATTTACAAATGTTAAAAATATAATTAACTAAATCTTATTTTAGAGATTTTTAAATATTGGGGGAAAATTAAGTTGGTTTTAAAATTTATGTCCAAAAAATTTATTGTTTTATTTTTCTGTGGGCTGCTTATATGCAGTATGCAGGCCAGCGCAGCATGTACTGCGATATATGTAGGTTCAGATGTTAGTGCTGACGGTTCTACAATTTTTGCCAGATCCAATGACAATCAAGGTGTTAAAGCAAATCAAATAACCGTGACTCCTAGGGTTGAAAACGAATCCGGTCGGACTATGCCTGTAAGTATAGACGGAAGTGTAAAAACAGAGATTCCGGCAACCACGTATAAATACACTGCGACACCCTACATGAATAGTACACGAACATCTAATGATTTGCTTCAGGATGCGGCTGTATGCTCTAATGAATACGGTGTGTCCATGTCCATGTCGGTTACTGCATTTCCAAACAAAGCTGCATTGGAAGCAGACCCATTAGTGAAAAACGGAATATGTGAAGATGCTGCTACAGACCTTGTTATCTGTCAGAGTAAATCTGCTAGGGAGGGTGTAGAAGTTCTTTTAGGAATTATTGACAAGTACGGCAGTAGTGAGTCCAATATTGCTTTCATTGCCGATCAAAAAGAAATATGGTATGTTGAGATGTATACTGGACATCAGTATGTTGCAGTGAAATTGCCGTCTGATAAAGTCTCAGTTTTCGGTAATGAGTATTCACTGGAGTACTTATCTGACTATGAAGATAATATCACATCTAAAGATTTATTTAGTCTTGCTGAACAAAAAGGTTTTGCAGTGCACGGTAAAAATAATGAGATTAATCTGCTTGATACATATTCTGGAAATGAAACTATTACAAACTACTCTCATATGAGGACTTGGATTGGACACCAAATTCTGTCTCCTTCAAAGTTCTCTGCAGACTACAATCCGAACACTACCTATCCTCTTTGTTTTGAACCGGATAAGAAGGTTTCAGCAGAGGATGTCTGTCAGCTTATGCGTAACAGGTATGAAGGAACAAAATATTCTCCAGATGAGACTGGTAGAAAGGATATGAGAGTTATCGGATCAGATACAACAATGAGTGCACATGTGGTACAGATATTTTCAAATCTTCCTGCTGAAATGGCATGTATTAATTGGATCAGTTCCGGACCACCTGTTTACGGAGTGTTCATACCGGTTTCAAATGATTGCATAAATATTAGTGATGCTTACGGAGCTGACCAACCTGCAGGCGATGGTAACAAATTTGACACGGATAAATATGCTTATTATCTCTTTAAAGACATTTGTACTCGCTGTGTTGGGCCAGACAACTACAAAAGTTATGGTAAACCTGTACAGGAATATTGGAAAAATGCAGAAAGCAACATGTTCGATGGAATGAGTCAGGTAATCGCAAATGCTGCAAAAATGAATGATAGTGCTTCCAGAGCAAAGTATATCACTTCATACTGCAATGATATGCAAAACAAGGTATTTGAGGATGGAAAATTAATCCTTAATAATTTGACTTGGTCACAAGGCGACAACAGTAATACGTTTAAAATCGAGCGTAATCCAGAAACACATCAAATGACAGGTAAAGAAGTTACTATTCCTACAATGGAATTGAAACTTGATGCATCTGTCTTTGAACTACCTCAACTTATTGAAGTTGAGGATTCCTAGGTTTTTTATTATATATCGTTGGTTATTTGATATTATCCTAGGCTATCTCCCTCGTCCCATGGGTTCAGACAAAAATGTTAATGTTTTGCTTTTTTAAACTTG
>NZ_JAZQIJ010000206.1:0-13216 GCF_045541095.1 Methanobrevibacter sp. | reverse complement strand
TAATGGTGATAACATGGAATATATATATGCGGCAATGATTTTGCACAGTGCAGAAAAAGATATTAACGAAGAAAATGTTAAAAGTATTATTGAAGCAGCAGGAATTGAAGCTGATGAAGCAAGAATCAAAGCTTTAATCGCAGCTTTAGAAGATGTAGACATCGACGAAGCTATGGAAACTACTGCTATGGCAGCAGCAGCACCTGCAGCTGCACCTGCAGCAGCAGAAGCTGTTGAAGAAGAAGAGGAAGAAGAAGAGGAAGAAGAAGAAGCTTCTGAAGAAGAAGCAGCAGCTGGATTAGGTGCTCTCTTCGGATAGATTTTTTAAATCTATCACCTTTCTTTTTTTTTACTTTTTTTCATATACTGACTATTTTTTAAGATTTCAACTGTTTTTTTCAATTAATTCCATATTAAAAAATGAATGCATTTATGATTTAAAAGAAGTTTTGATGAGAATAAATGCATTGTGAAATGAAAAATGTTTTTTTTTAAATGATTCATGTACAATAATCAATGAATCTCATTATTGCACTTTCGGTCTGATTCTGTTGGTTTTCAGCGGAAATGGTTGCATTACCGTCTCCGGACTGGTGTCCGTAGTATCCGAACTGTGCATGGTTTCCACCATCAATCATCACTTCGGTCACATTATTCATCATTAATTTGGCCTTTTGGTAACTTTCAAGATTGATAACGCCGTCGTTTGATCCTCGGATGGAGAGTACTGGTACATCTATCTCTTTTTCTATGTGTGCTGATAGGTATATGAGGCCGGTTATGTTGTTGTCTGTCTGGTTAACATAGTTTCCTGCCATAGCTCCTCCAAGGGAATGGCCTGCCATGAAGTAGTGTTTATAATTCGTATTGGAAATGATTGCATCGGCGCTGTTGGAACCAAAAAATGCCAGGTTGAACGGCATCTCGACAAGATAACAGTCAATTCCCTGACTTGCTAGGTCGGTAAACAGTGGTAAATAAGCTGTGTATTCTACCTTAGCTCCTGGATAAAATATTATTGCTGTGTCATTTCCGTAACCATCTAAAAAGAGTCCATTTGAGCTTTTTGAAACATTTACATCATCTGTACCGTTGAGATAATCGGTTGCAGTCTTTTCGGAATGGTAGTAAATCTGTCCGTATACAAAAAATCCTCCGATGAAAACTATGAGAAAAATGATGATTCCTATTTTAATTTTTTTGTTCATAAAAATCACTATAATCCTATTTATATGCTGTAATATTATTTAAACAATTGTTTAACTTCAAAATTCGATTCATCTTTAAATGTGATTTTGGGAATATAATTATTTCAATCCAAAAAGTTATTTGAATATGTCTATTTTTTAAATAATTATTTATTTATAAAAAAACATATTTTATACTAATAAATCTTTAAAATGATTATTATGGTAGAAATTTTTGATAAACTCGGTTATAAAAAACAAACATGCAAAACTTGCGGACAAGAGTTTTACTCCCAAGTGGACAGAGACACTTGTGGTGACGCTCCATGTGACGAGTATGAGTTTATTGCAAATCCTGCAACCGATAAACCGTACAACTTATATGAAATCCAAAAAGTTTTTAGAGAATTTTTAGAAAGTGAAGGGCATACTCATGTACACAGATATCCCGTTTTGGCCAAAAGGTGGAGGGATGATGTATTTTTAGTAGGTGCATCAATCTTCTGTTTCCAGCCTTGGATTACATCAGGTCTTGTAAAACCTCCTGCAAATCCTATTGAAATGGCTCAGCCTTCAATCAGGCTTAACGATGTCGACAACGTCGGAAGAACCGGCCGTCACATGACCTGTTTTACAATGGGAACTCACACCGTAATCAACAAGGAAGATGATTTCATCTATTGGGAAGACCGTACAATAGAATTATGTCACAAATTCTTTGATCATATCGGAATCAACACTGAAGAAATTACCTTCATCAAATCCTGGTGGAGCGGTGGAGGTAACGAAGGGCCTTGTTATGAGGTATGCTGCCGTGGAGTGGAACTCGCAACATTGGTGTTCATCCAATATGAAACTCTTGAAGACGGATCCAAAAAAGAAATCCCTATTAAGGTTGTGGATACCGGTTACGGACTTGAAAGAATCGCATGGATTTCTCAAGGGACTCCAACAGCTTATGATGCATGTTTCGCACCGGTTGTTGATAAACTCAAGGAATTGACTGGTGTTGAGATTAACGAAGATATCCAGGGTAGAAACGCACAGATTGCAGGAATGATGGATATTGAAGATATAGGGGATTTAAAGGAACTCAGACAACAGGTTGCTGACAGTTTAAATCTCTCCCTGGAAGACTACTTAAAGGCAGCCGAACCGATGGAGGCCATTTATATCATTGCAGACCATACAAGATGTCTTGCTTTCATGATTGCTGACGGAATCATTCCATCAAACGTAAAAGAAGGTTATCTTGCAAGATTGGTTTTAAGAAGAACCATAAGGTTCATGAAAGAGTTAAACATGAAGGAATCCCTTGCGGACGTCATGGCAATTCAGCTTGATTTCCTCTCCAAGTTCTATCCTGAAATCAGGGACTCTGAAGAGCACATCATGAACATCATCACTCTTGAGGAAGAAAGGTATGCAGCAACAGTCAAGAAAGGAAAAAGCATTGTTAGAAGGTCCATCAAAAAACTTAAAAAAGAGGGCAAATCCGAAATGCCTCTTGAAATGCTTATTGATTTATATGATGCTCATGGAATGCCTCCGGAAACTGTCGTTGAGATGGCCGGTGATGACTTTACCGTAAACGTTCCGGACAATTTCTTCACCCAGGTTGCAGGAGCTCACGAAAAGGATACTTCAAACAAAAAGTCAACATTCAAGGTTGATTTTCCTGAAACAGACTTACTGTTCTATAAAGATTTCTACCAAAAAGAATTTGAAGCCGAAGTTTTGGGTCTGGTTGAAAAAGATGGCAGGCAATGTCTGGTCTTTGATAAAACAGCATTCTATCCTGAAGGAGGTGGTCAGCCTTCCGATATCGGTGAGGTTTCCATCAACGGAAATGTATTTAAAATACCTTATGCTGAAAAAATTGACAATGTAGTCTTGCATCATGTAGATGGCGACATCAAAGATGATGTGGTCGGTCAGAAGGTTACAGCCAAAATTGACTGGGACAGGAGAATCACACTTGCACGCCACCACACAGGAACTCACCTTGTCATTGCCGCTGCAAGAAAAGTCCTAGGCCAGCACATATGGCAGGCGGGATCACAAAACGAGCTTACAAGAGCACGTATTGACCTGTCACACTACAAACGTATCACACAGGAAGAGCTGAATCAAATAGAAAAACTGGCCAATGATTATGTTATGCAGAACATTGAACTGGATATTCAGTTCCACACCCGTGACGAGGCACAGGAACTCTATGGATTTGTGCTTTACCAGGGAGGAATCGTTCCGGGTAAAATGATTCGTGTAGTTAAAATCCCTGGTGTTGACGTGCAGGCATGTGCGGGAACACATGTCCTGAGAACCGGTGTTGTAGGGCCGATTAAAATCAACAAGACCGAAAGGGTTCAGGACGGTGTTGAAAGGATTGACTTTTCAGCAGGTCTTGCAGCAATCGACTCAATTCAGCATGACAGTGAGCTTTTAAGACAAAGTTCAGGCATTTTCAAAGTCGAAAACGATCAGCTTCCGAAAACCTGTGACAGATTCTTCTCAGAATGGAAAGCACAGAAAAACGAGATTGACCGTCTGAAATCTGAAATTGCATCTTTAAAGATGAATTCACTTGCTGATGAATATGATGAAATCAACGGACTGAAAGTCGTGCATCAGCTGATTGAAGCTGACTTTAAGGAACTTCAGAAAATGGCGACAGACTTTACCGACAACGGCAAGGCCGATGTGGTCATTATGGGTAACAATGACGGTAAAATCGTCGGTGCAGCTTCACAAACAGCTATCGACAATGGAATTAAAATAAATGAAATCATCAAAACTGCTGCCGGTGTTTTAGGCGGTGGCGGTGGAGGCCGTTTAACCCTCGCACAGGGTGCAGGTAAAAATGCCGACAAGATGGATGAAGCCATTCAAACCGCTGTTGATTTAATCAAATAAGAGAAAAGTAATTTCTCTTATATTTTTCTTATTTTTCAAATTTTAAATTCAATTACTTTTATTAATAATTAACTTTAAAATTATACTTGCTGTTATATTTAAAAACTAGTATTGAAGGGATTGCTATTTTTTTCAGCGTGTACTAAAAAGAGATGTTATTATGAATTATGATTTGATTATTGCCAGATATGGCGAAATAGGATTAAAAAGTCCTAAGATAAGGTCACGTTTTGAAAGAAAGCTAGTTAAAAATATTAAAGCTACTTTTGAATGCGATGTTGAACGAAACCAGGGAAGAATATATATTCATCCGGCAGATTTTGACGATGGAGTTGAAAAGCTGAACCGTGTATTCGGTGTTGTTTCATACTCTCCGGCCACTTCAACAAAAACAACCTATGAGGATATTGATGAAACATTGGGAAGTTATGTTGAAGATCTAATTGAGGAAGGAGTTTTGGATGAGAATACAAAATTTGCAATTAAATGCAGGCGTGTCGGAACACATGACTTTACCTCGCAGGAAATGGCAGCACACTGCGGTGGCGTTGTCAGAGGAAAAATTATGGCTCCAGTCGATTTGACAAATCCCGATTTGACAATATTTGTTGAAATCCGTGAAGGTGATGCCTATATTTTCCATGAAAAAATCAAAGGTCCTGGAGGACTTCCATTAGGAACACAGGGAAAAGTCGTTGTACTTTTATCAAGCGGTATAGACTCACCTGTTGCAGCATATATGATGATGAAAAGGGGATGTGAGGTGGTGGCTCTTCACTGCAACAACGATCCGTTTTCCGGTCCTAAGGTTACAGAAAACTTCAATGCACTGGTTGACCAGCTCAATATATATGCTCAGGGCGTTCCTATTCAAAAACGCATTATTGATTATGGTGAGTATCTCCAAACTGCAAAGGACAATGCTCCTGAGAAAATGACCTGTGTTTTATGCAAATCCGGAATGTATCGCATTGCAGAAAAGCTTGCCCTCAAATTGGGGGCTGATGCTATAGTAGATGGAAGCAGTGTCGGTCAGGTGGCATCACAAACACTTTCAAACATTTTGGCTACAAGATATGGTGTTGACATGCCTATATTGTCTCCTCTCATTGGTCTGGATAAGGAGGAGATTACAGAAATCGCCAAAAGAATAGGAACATTTGAAATATCAAAAATAGATGACGGCGGATGCAGTGCTGTTCCAAAATATCCTGAAACACGTGCAGACTTGGATCGTGTTAAAAAGGCCTGTGAAGACATGAATCAGGATGAAGCTATTGAAAAGGCATTTGAAAAAATAAGAAAACTTGATTAAGTTTTCCATTAATTTTTTTTAGATGTAAATTTATATATGATGTTCGATAAAATTAACATTATAGTCCCGTGGGGTAGTGGCAATCCTTTTGGGCCCTGGACCCAAAGATAGCGGTTCGACTCCGCTCGGGACTATTTGATTATTCTATTTTTTTAAAACAATTTTTTCGTTTATTTTTTATTCACTCATATTTTCCAAAAAATTTCAATTTCTTTTTCAAATAACTCCGTTAAACATAATAATTAAATAGTATACAACTCAAAAATAATAAATGTCTAGTAAATAAATAATTTACTAATTCGAGGTATTAAAATGAAAACTACTGTTAGTGTAATTAAAGCTGATATTGGAAGTGTGTCCGGACACTGTGTCGCACACCCAGAATTAATGGATATCTGTGATGAAGTTTTAAACGAAGCTTTAGAAACCGGTATCTTAAAAGATTACTATATCTCCCGTTGTGGAGACGATATTGACTTAATTATGACCCACGACAAAGGGGAAGAAAACGAAGAAGTTCACAAAACCGCATACAATGCATTCATGAAAGCTACTGAAAGAGCACGTGAATTAAAATTATACGGTGCAGGTCAAGACTTATTATCCGATACCTTTTCTGGAAACATCAAAGGTATGGGTCCTGGTGTAGCAGAAATGGAATTCAAAGAAAGACCATCTGATCCTGTTTTAGTATTCTGCTGTGACAAAACTGAACCTGGTGCATTCAACTTGCCAGTATTCAGAATGTTTGCAGACCCATTCAACACTGCAGGTCTTGTAATTGACCCATCATTACACGATGGATTCAAATTTGAAGTATTCGATGTAATCGAACACAGAAAAGTTATCTTAAACTGTCCTGAAGAAATGTACGACTTACTCGCATTAATTGGTTCCACCGGAAGATACGTAATCAAAAGGGTATGGAAGAAAAACGGCGAAATCGCAGCTGCAATAAGTACCGAAAGATTAAACTTAATGGCTGGAGAATACGTTGGTAAAGACGACCCAGCATGTATCGTAAGAGCACAATCCGGTTTCCCTGCAAACGGTGAATGTGTAGATCCATTTGCATTCCCACACATGGTTAGTGGATGGATGAGAGGATCCCACAACGGTCCAATGATGCCTGTTTCAGAAGCAGAAGCAAACCCAATCAGATTCGACGGACCACCTAGAGTAATCGGTTTAGGATTCCAAGTAGCAAACGGTGAATTAATCGGACCAGTCGACTTATTCGACGATCCAGCATTTGATCCAACCCGTGAACAAGCTGCTAAAATCGCAACTTACATCAGAAGACACGGTCCATTCGAACCTCACAGATTACCTGCTGAAGAAATGGAATACACCTCACTTCCTGGTGTAATGGAAAAATTAGAATCCAGATTTGAAGACATGGATGATTAGATTTAAAGAGATTTATTTCTCTTTCTTTTTTTACTTTTTTCACATTAGTGAAAATGTTTTACTTAAATGTAAAAGAATACTCCGATTTCTACATGTTGGGATGTTCAATTAATATAATTTAGTTTAGTGAGATATTCGTCAATTTCTTTTTTCTTTTTCACATATTATGTAACATCAATGCAGTGATATGTTGGTTTTAGGGTTATTTGTTCTGTTTTTAGTTGATTTATGGTTTTTTTGATATGGATAAAATCAATATATGCATATATATTATTTTTTAATCTCGGTAGTTTGAGCAATTTAAACACTTCAATCCTGTTAAGTAGTTTATTTTTCATTTAGTGTCCTAATGTAATATTTTTTTTCCATTCCACTAAATATTATGCCTTAAACAGTTTAAATACTATTAATTATATAAATAAATTTGTCTTTTGATTAAATCATTTTTTAACTAATGTTAAAAATATAGTTTGAAAAAAAGATAGATGTCGTGAAAGTGATTAAATTAATAGGTGCCCCAACACCATATTAAACTCACTTTCACACGTTACTAAAAACAAACAAACTAGGTAGATTGAATGATTAATAGTAACATAAATAAATTATGTTATAAATGCTATTTAAAGTTATGTTTGATAGTTGCAGATGGAATGCATTGTATTTAGCTATTAGCTATGCTTTTAAATGGTATAATACTTATTTTCATACAATTTAACCTTTTTTAGACTATGAATTTAATCAAAATATATTCTAATTAATTAGATTTTTTGTGGTAAATATGAAGTTAAAAAGGTTCATGCTAGTGACGTTTGTGTTACTGGCTATTTTAACAATAGGTGCTGTTAGTGCAACCGATGCTACAGACGATTCAAAGCTTAGTCAGGTTGTGGATAACTTTGAAATTGTCAATTCTCCTGTAGCTGATGAGGTACTTGCAGATGATGACAATGAACCTGAAGAAGGCTCTGAGGGGTCTCCAATTGATATCTACGATGAGGCTTACGTCGGCGACAATATTGTTGATGTACGGCTTGAAAACGGTTCTTCAGGTTATGTAAAAATTAATGATGATGAAGATAATGAACTTTTTAATAAAGATTTAGCTGACGATGGCTGGGATAGTGAAACTGATGAGGAAGATGACAATTACGTTCATTATAGAATCTCCTCTTCAATGCTGGCTCCTGAGTTATCTGCGGGTGAACATACTTTAAATGTATTTGTTTTTAATGAAAACGACGAAGAAATCGCATCCAATAGCAAAACCGTCAACCTATTTGATAGAGATGTCTATGATGAAAATGGAGTGCATATTGAAATAGAGGTTCTTCAGATTAGTTTGGAAGAAAATAATGCGATAGTTTCCATAAAAGCGCTTGCTGATGCAACAAACAATGTTAACGTTGTTCTTAATGGTGATGAGGACAATTATGAATTTGAAAAAGCTTTAAATGAGTTTTCAACCATTGAAGACGATGAGGATGAAAACTATAAATGGTATTTCATAAAACCATCTGATTTTGAAGGCATTAAAAGCGGTGACTATTTCCTCCAACTTGCCTATACTATTGATGAGAATACTATTAATCGTGAAACCAACATCAGATTAGTAAGTGATGATGAAAATAATGGTGATGGCGATGATGAAGGATTTGAGTTTGATTACTGGGTTAGACATATTGTTTCAATCGATGACAGTGACCGTGATATTGTTTCATTTAATGATCCTGGTGAAGGTACTTTAAATATTACAATTTCAGGCAATGGCGAAACTCACATAATCACTTGTGAACTGAATAGTGATGAAAGGGTTGAACTCATTTTAGAAGATTTAGAAATCATTGAAATGGGAGTTTATCAAATCTCTGCTAAATACATTACACTTTCAGGCGATGAATCTGATTTTGAAGAAGGCCAATTAATCGTCGGCTATGCAGCAATAGTTGATGAATTTGACATAAGAGATGGGGATGCAACTTTGGTTAGCGTATATTGTCCTAGTGATTTCAATGGATTTATACTTGTAAGAGCATACAACACTGATGATGATGAAGATTGGGATTTAATTAAGGAAATTAACCATGAGGTAGTATCCGAAGATTATAATAGCTATCTTAACTGGACATTATCTGACTTTGAAATAACCGAAGAAAGCGGAGAAAACTTTGCATTCCAGGTCTACATCTTAAACGAAGATGAAGAGGTCGATGATGAGGAGGGATGGAACAGGCTCGCAGAAGGCTATCCATATGCGTATGATTCCACCAAGTTCAGAGCTGATGTTCCAAGAGAATTGAATATGATTTCAACAGAACCTGTAGTTTCTGTATTCTGTCCTGACGGCAGTGAAGGTACAGTCCTTGTAAGTATTTATGGTGAAGATGAAGATGAAAACAGGTATTTTGTAACCAATTCTTCAAAAAATATCGCTGATGCAGAAAACAATTGGCTTTACTGGACTTTAAAAGATTTGGGAATCTCTGAAGGATATTATTCTGCCATGATTGTTGTCAATGAAGATGAAGAAAATTCATTCGACGGAGGATTCGAGGTTTACAGTCCAATTATCATTAATCAAGAACCAGTATACATTGGAACTGATGATGAAGACAGCATAATTCTTGTTGAAGCTGAAATTCCATCAGATATTGATGATGCAATAATCATTATAAAAATTAACGGAACAGAAGAATTCAGAAAAAGTGTATCTGATTTCGTCAAAGCAGGTATGAGCACCACTCCTGAAGACCTCACCTGGCATTATCTGCATAGGTATGGTGATGAAGTAACTGATTATAAAGTTTATAGAATAACTACTATTAATATCGGCCGTGAATTCACTCAAGGAATCTATAACTTTGATGTAAGCCTTGTTATTGATGAGGAAACATTCAGCAGACAGGATAATGTTGCCATGGCAGAAATCAATTCAGTTTCAAAAGACGGATGCACCATTGAAATATATGATGCCAGTGAATTTTATTCACGTGATGATGAAATGAAAATCATTGCTGTTTATGCTCCTGAAGGAACATCTGGAAAGGTTAAACTCACAATCGAAGAGGATGACGAATGGTTATGGGAAAACAGCTTTGAAGATGGAACTAACATCTACCCATGTGATTTAGGATTGGCTGCAGGTACATACCACATAACTGTAGCTGTTTATGATGAAGATGACAATCAAGTCATTAACAATACTGGTGTAATTACCTTAAACTATGGTGAAGATGGATTTATGGGTTCAGATGTTAGAAGCCATATGGACTATGATGACAGATGGGGAATTAGAATATGGTTTGCCATAAACGACATTTCAGGCCGTCTTGTCATTAAATTTGATGACGTAACCTATTATGATGAACACGTCGACTCCAGTAATTACGATGAATACGATGATGAATCTGGTCAGGGATACATTCTCTTTTCAGCTAAACAGTTAGGTATCAATCCGGGTAATTATGATGTAGCGGAAATATCCTACTATGGTGATGATGGCGTAAACGATACAGATATCTGGAATGAAGATGGAATTGAAGTAATGCCTTACGCACCACAAATATACATACGCTATTCTGATGGGGATTCTAGAAAAGCACAATTCCCTGCAGATGATAAAAATCAGTTCATAGGTGTTCATGTTAACGGAGATGACATTTCAACTGTCAGAATTGTTGTTAAAATAGGTGATGAAACCTACCTTGATGCAATGTTGGAGGATTTAGGTTTAGAACTTAATCATGATGATGAAAATGATGAATACTATTATGACATTGGTTTATCTCTTTTAAACAAAACTTTCAGCATCGGTGAACATTATGATGATGTATATGCTTATTATTACAGTGACAACTATGAGATTAGCACTGAAGAAGCTGCTGATGAGGGAGGAAACCCTAATTTCTTCGATGTCATTGGTATTGCTGACGAAATTGATCTAAATGATGATTCTGATGTATTATACATTATAGGTGATGAATCTAAAGAAAAAATTGTATTGTACATCTATGATTATGACAATAATCAAGATTTAGATTCAATCACTTATTACATTCAAGAGGGTGATGATGGTCAGTTCATTACATGGAAATTAGCTGATTTAGGTCTTGATGTCGGTAATTATCGCATTGAAGCGGTCTATGATGATGACAACTGGATTTTCGACAGTGACTTTTCAGTTGTTGACAAATCTGTGTTCTATGCAAAAATGGGATGTGACTGGTTCTTCACAACCGATACTGTACTTAAAGTATGGTGTCCTGATACTGGGCTTATGAATATCACTTTATACAGATGGGGCGAAGAATTCTACACATTTGAACATGAAATAACTGATGAAGAAAAAGGAGGCTATGTTGAATTCACTTTAGCTGATTTAAACATTACACTTCCTGAATGGTATGATGTCAATATAACCGTTGACGGTAATCAAATCACTGGTGATGAGGACGGTCTATGGGTACCTGGTCCTATTGAAATGCCAAACACCAACGTATATCTTCCGGAAGAAGGTTTCAACAATGATGATTCCATGAAAATTGCTGAATTAAAACTTCCAATTGATGTCAGCGGCAATATTGCAATTACTGTTGACGGAACCGTAAGCTTCAACAAATCTTTAGATGAATTGACTCCTGACATTGATGGTTCTGTAATGATTTATAGAATATACACTTCTGATTTGGACAGTTCATTTACAAGATTCCACAGTGTTGAGGTGACATTCGCTGAGTTTTCAGAATCAAGAACCCTTGATTTCCGTGAAAGAAACTCCAAATCCGAAGATGGAATTACCATTATAATTTTAAACGGTGATACTCGTATTGATTGGGGAGATACAATTGCTGAGATAATCGCTCCAAACAATGCAAACGGCAGAGTTGTTGTTGAACTTAACGGTAGTGAAGCAGCCAGCTGGGATGAAATCGGATGGATTGAATGGGATAGGTATGATGATGATAACATAGTCTATTATATCCATACACACCATTTAAATATACACGGCGATTTCTCAAGTGTCGGTAAATACAATATTGTAGTCACCTATGATGATTCTGTGTCAAATGAGGGTACAATTACATTCATGGGTAATGCTGTTGAGGATATTTGGTTGAATGATAATTCTGATAATGGAAGAGTATCTCTTAACGATCACTGGTTTGTTATTGATGATAATGGTCATAATGGACGTGTTGTCTTGACTGTAAATGGTGAAGTTCGCTTAAACAAAACTTTAGATGAGCTAGATGTCAATGATTGGGGAAGCAAAATAATTACTCCATACAATGCAACTCTTGAAGTAGGACAATATGATGATGTTTTAATCGTATTCTACAGTGACGAAGACTACTCATACAGGGCATACAGAATGCCTAGTGGTGCTACAGTCACTTGGGGATATGTATCAATTCATGCTTGGTGTGATGAATTTAATGTTTGGGATCAAATGGCTAATATTAATGCTCCAAAACAAGCTAATGGTACAATAGTATTTAAAATAGGTGATAAGGAATACTTCACTTGTGCTTTAACTGACATTAATAGAACATCTGATTGTGATTGGGATTCAGATTACATATTCTATAATTTAGTTCTTTCAGACTTTACTGATGATATTGTAGGAGGCTATTACACTGATGTGATGATATATTACTATGGTGATGACGGCTTTAACACTACAAATATGCAAAGTCATGAACCTCGCAATAATGTTACAATATGGGCTAATTCCAAAATAAACATGGAGGAGTTTGAATACGTATATGGAACTACTGGTAATGTTACCATAAATGTAACTGGAGCTAGTGTTGCAAAAGAAAACGTAACTGTTGATAATCATCCAGAAGCAGTAATTGATATTGTTGATGGTGTAATTACCGTAACTGGCCTTGATGCTGGTTCATACACTTTAAGAATAACCACAACTCCTGAAGAATATAACTATGAAACTACAGGCACAGTTGCATTCAATGTAACTGAAGCCGAAAGTGATGTTGTATTCAGCAATAACATAGAATTTGATTATGGTACTTCTGGAACTACAACAATGACACTTACCGAAGCTACTGTTGATTTAGCAAACATTTCTGTTGTAGATCACAAAGAGGCTATTATCACTTTAGAAAACAATCAAATTACAGTTTCCAACTTAACTGTTGGTACATACACACTCAATGTAATTACAACTCCTAACAAAAACTACAAATCCGCTGAAAAAACAACTATAATTATAGTTAATAAAATTGACTCACCAATTAGCATTGATATTGCTAAAGATGAGTTCACTGCTTTAGATGAGTTTGTAATTACAATTAGTAATGTTACTGCTGTTAATGTGACTATTAATGATAAGGCTTATGCTGTTAAAGCTGATGGTACTGTTGATGTT
>NZ_JAZQIJ010000205.1:0-26227 GCF_045541095.1 Methanobrevibacter sp. | reverse complement strand
TCATTTCAAAACATTAAACATGAATTAATCATGAGATGAAGATTAAATTAATTTAGGAGAATCATTAATGGATTTAGGAAAAATCATATCAAAATCATTCAGTTATCCTTTTAGGAATATTAAGAATTTACTCGTCCTTTTCATTCTTTTTATTTTGATTTCAGTCATTCCGATTGGGGTCATATACGATAATAAATATCTTTTGGCTTTAGGGGTAATTTCATTTTTCCTTTTCATTCTGCTTGCACCTGGATATTTATTTTCATTTGTTAAAATAGGCTTAAATGAATCTGCACTGTTTCCTTCCTTAAGTTTTGGAAATAGAATATATGACTCTTTGAGGGTGCTGGTATTGAGAATGGCATACATGATTGTTCCCACTTTGGTATTTTTCATTGTCTGGTCCACATTGGGGGTTTCAGGTATTAATTCACTTTCCAATATGGAAATCCATACTTTCCTGTGGAATATAGGTTTAAGCTTAGTTATACTTTTAGTCATATATCTTCTGTTTGAAATTTTGCTGTTTTTTGCAAAGGCCAGGCTGGCTTATCTCAACAGTCTGTCTGAGGCTTTAAAAGTCAATATGGTGATAGGTGATATTAGAAAAATCGGAATTTTCAATATAGTTAAATGGCTGGTGTTCATGGGAGTATTGGTGATTGTTGCTTCAGTGGTTTCCGGATGGATAATAGCTATTCCTTATGTCGGATTTATAGTTTACATAGGCATATTCATTCCAATCTTGGAAAGCATAGGTAATTATTCTTTAGGATTACTGTACTCAAATATTGTTGATGATAAATCATTGAATTGGAGTGAAACAGAATATTTACCGTGATTTTTTTAGAATATGTGGTTTAAACATATTTTCAAGGTTTTTAAATTTAGTTAAGCACCTGCAAGATCCTTTATCACTTCACCTGCAATTATCAGTCCTGCAACGGAGGGTACAAATGAAACGCTGCCCTTAACTTTGAATTTCCTGTCCTGATTTATCGGGTGGGCATTGGTGTTTATCGCATGTTCCTTGGAATACACTACCTTTAACTTTTCTATATTTCTCTTTTTAAGGTCCTTTTTCATTATTCTGGCTAGAGGGCATACGGAAGTTTCATAGATGTCGGCCACTTCAAACATTGTGGCATCCAGCTTGTTTCCGGTTCCCATTGATGAAATGCACGGAACATTAATTTCATCGCATTTGCATATGATTGCAATCTTTGCCATAATGGTGTCAACGCAGTCAACGGCATATGACAGGTCCTCGGTAATTATGTTGGTTTCGGAATCGGCCATGTAAAACTCATTGTGGATTTCAACGTTTGCATCTGGATTTATTTCCAAAATTCTTTCCTTCATCAAATCGACCTTGTATCTGCCGACGGTTTTTGTTGTTGCAATTAGCTGTCTGTTGATGTTAGTTTCATCCACCTTGTCAAAATCAACAAGGATGAAGTTTCCAATGCCTCCTCTTGCAAGCCCTTCACATACGTATGATCCTACGCCTCCAAGGCCGAAAACGGCAACCTTTGCATTTTTAAGCTTTTTCATTCCATCATTTCCAATCAACATTTCTGTTCTTGAAAACTTTCCTTCCATATCATTTCACCAAAAAATTTAATTTAATCTGTCATGTAATAGTTATACAAGTATAATTATAAATAATCTTTCAAATGAGGATTTTCATGATAATAGATACCCATTGTCACGTTTATGATAGTGAAATCAGAAATGCAGAAGAGATTATTGCGAAAGCCGCTGAAAATGACATTCAGCTGATATTGAACGGTACTGACCCTTTTAGCAACAGGAAAGTTATGGAATTGTCGGCAAAATATGAAAATGTCCATGCCGCTTTGGGATATTTCCATACCTTTGCAGATGAAGTTACAGATGATGACATATCTCTTTTGGACGACCAGCTTGGAAACGGCAATGCGGTTGCGGTAGGTGAAATTGGTCTGGATTATTACCATGGAAAGGACAACAGGGATGAGCAAATAGAACTGTTTGAGAAAATGATTGGCCTTGCTGAAAAGCATGACCTGCCTGTAATTGTCCATAGCCGAAAGTCGATGCAGGACACCTTTGACATACTTAAAAGCCATGACGTTCTCGGATCTCTGCATTCCTATTCGGGTTCTGCTGAAATGGCAGATAGGTTCATCAAATTGGGTTTTTATATTGGAATTGGAGGGGCTGTTACCAATACCAACAACAAGAAGGTGAGAAAAACTCTAAAACGCATTGGAATTGACCATGTGGTTGTTGAAACCGATTCACCGTATATGACTCCTGAAGAAAAAAGAGGTGAAAAAAACACTCCTCTTAACATAAAGTATGTTATAGGAAAAATAGCTGAAGAATTGGGCATGTCTGAAGATGAGGTTATCAGCAAAACCGCAAAAAATGCAAAAGGATTATTCGGGATATAATTCATGTTTTGATGTTTCTTCAAACAAGTTTCGTTCGGAACATACTTAATTATACGAACTATTTTGCCGTATTTAAACGAACAGTTCGTATTTTTTTTATTTTAAAATTTACAGTTTGTTCATTTTTTATATATTTATTCTAAACAATTTAACTTATTTGCTTTTTAGAAATATTTATTAACTCATAATTATAATTTATTATTATATAAAAAGGGAGATATTAGAAAAATGAGTGAACAAAAACCTATACAAATCTTTTCAAATTCCGATGATAACATTGGGGTAAATGTCATTAAAAGTCCAGTCAAGCTAACAATTCTTGAAATGCTAAGAGACCGGGACATGGAATTTGATGAAATTGTCAGCAATACTGGTAAATCAAAATCTACAGTATCAGTACATCTTAAAAGCCTCAGAGAAAAAGGTATAATATCCTATAAAGTCCATCCCGTCGACAACAGGAAAAAAATATTCTATCTGAACTCCAAATATATAGGATCAGTTGATGTAAGCGAACCAAAAGAGATAGAAGAGACAAGTGCGGATTATCTGATAAAAAATATAGTCGATGAGGATGCGGAGTTTTCAACATTACTTTTCCACACACTCAAGGCAATGCTTATCCAGGAAGGGATTAACATAGACCCTATTATGCAATCCACAGGAAACAGCATAGGCAAATCAATATTCAATTCATTGTATGATGAGGATTTGTATGTTTTCCTAAAAAATCTTTCCGATTTCTGGCAAAGAAAAGGTTTGGGAAACATGACTTATAAGGTCGGTCAAATCATTAAGATTACAACAACAGACTGTTTCGAATGTGAACTTCTTCCAAAAACAGGAAAACCGGCATGCTTTTTGGACACCGGAATTCTTGAAGGTCTTTTTACCGAATTTTTCAATCTCCCCGTAAGTGTCATTGAAACCCAATGCTATACAATGGGAGACGAAAAATGCGTATTTGAAATTGAACCGATGGCTATCAAAAGCAACTAGCCATCTAAAATTTAATTATTGTTGTTGTAAGGTAAGGTTTTTCATTGGAAAATCCTTCAATTATCTTTTCATTTTCACGTGTACAGTTCTGTACGGAATAAATTTCATCAACACCTTCTTTTTGCTCAATTATTGATTCAAGCTCTGATGTGTTTCTTGAAGCTTTCATCAATACTATTGAATCGCTGTACTCAAGAATCTCTTCGAGTCTGTCATCTATTTTTGGAACAATTGTCAGGACCTGATTCTGCTCAACAAGAGCCCTGTTTCTTGCTGCTGCACAGGCGGTAAATGAGGTAATTCCCGGTACGGTTTCGATTTCATATCTTCCTGCCAATTTCTTTTGAACGTAAGAGTATGTGCTGAATACGGAAGTGTCTCCAAGAGTAATGAATGCAACATCCCTTCCGCTGTCCAGATACATCGCTATCATTTCGGAAGCGGTAGTCCAGACCTTTTCAAGTTCTTCCTTATCTTCAATCATTGGAAAAATTGGTTCAACAAGCATCATTCTTTTATAATCTTCCCTTTCTTCAAGGACAGGCTTCACGATTGATAATGCAATGCTTTCTTTTTCTTTTGAGGATTTTGGTGAAAATACTACCGGTACGGTTTTTAATATTCTTGCTGCTTTTAATGTAAGTAATTCTGTATCTCCAGGTCCAACACCAATTCCAATCAATTTTCCTTTTTCTGCCATATAATCACTTTTCAATTAAATATAACATTTTGAATATTACTTCTCAAATGCTCTTTCTATAATTTATTTATAGTATACTAACTAATATATCTTTAATGTCAGATTCTATTTTTTGTCCAAATTGCGGAATGTTAAAAAGTAATTGTACTTGTGAAAATTCAAGTAATGAGAAGTCAAGCGGTCCAACCACACTGTTTAGTTTTAAAAAGACCAGGAAAACTTCCATTTTGGATGATGAAATTCCTGAAGTCTATTCAGTTGACGACCATAAGCTTGATGAGGGAACTGTAGCGTATCTCAAGGAAATCAATCCGAGTATTGATGAGGAAATAATTGAAAACTTTCCTTTTAGCGAGCCTCGGGTCGGTCAGCTAGAGATTATACAGACAATCAATGATGCAATCCGGCAGGGATACAAGTATATCATTCTTGAGGCCGGAACAGGTACAGGAAAGTCTGCAATAGCGACAACCCTTGCCAAAATGTATGAATCTGCATATATACTTACTATGACCAAGCAGCTTCAGGCGCAGTATTCCAATGAATTCGATTTCCCTCTGGTTAAGGGAAGAGGAAATTTCGCATGTTTGAATGATAGTCTCGAAACCACATGTGACATGGGAAAATGTAAAACAACACCGACATCAAGCAACTTTTACTGTCCTTTTGGAGTTGCAAAAAACCCTTCACTTGATTCAGAACTGGCATTTGAAGATTCATATGGAGGAATGGTTTTCTATCAGTCAGCAAATCATTGCCACTACTGGAATCAGAAAGCAAACGCCATCAACTCACCCATTACGCTCATGAATTATGATTATGCAATTATGGAGCTTAATTATGTAAAGCATTTTGCGCCACGTTCCCTTTTGATTTTGGATGAGGCCCATAACATAGAAAACAAGCTGATGGCCACAATGGAAGTTACATTATACAACAGAACCCTTGAAAAAGACATAAACAAAAGGATTTCCAATGAAACCCTAAAAGACGGAGAGCTTGAAGACTGGAAAATGGAAATCGATGTGATAAGGGACAGCTATGATGAAATTGACCTGAAGGATGTCGCCAAAAATAAAGCCGACAGAATCAGATCTACAATATCCAGACTTAAAAGCCTAAGCACAAATCTTGAAAAGGAACCTAAAAATTGGGTTATCGATGCAGATGAATCAGGTGTGGTATTCAAGCCGTTAAGAGTTCATCACTATGCCAAAAACAATCTGTTAAAATATGGGGATGTCGTCATATTTATGAGCGCAACTATCCTTTCCCATAAGATGTTTTCAAAATGGCTGGGATTGAATCCGAATGAAGTCTACCATATTAAAGTTGACAGCCCATTTACAAAGGAAAAAAGGCCAATTATTCTTGATTTGGCAGGTAAAATGTCAGCCAACAGGATTAAAAATACCGCTCCGAAGACAATTCCTATTCTAGAGGAAATTCTTAAAAAGCATGAAGGAGACAAGGGACTTATCCACACCCACAGTTATAAATGCCAGCAGTATATACTGAATAATCTCTACAACTCAAGACTGGTTTCCCATACATCAAAAAACAGGGAACAAATCCTTAACTTCTTTGAAAAGGATGAAAATCCGTTGGTTTTGGTTTCACCATCCATGAGTGAAGGTGTCGATTTGCCTTATGATAAGTGCAGATTCCAGATTATCTATAAGATACCTTTCCCATATCTTGGAGATAAGCAGGTAAACATGCGAATGAAAAGGGATAAGAAATGGTATGCATATAAGACAGTCATGACCCTTATGCAGGCATACGGCCGTGGAATGAGAGCTGAAGATGATTCATGTTATACATATATCATTGACAGTGACATCAACATGCTGTTTAAAAGTCCGATGTACCGTTCACTGATTCCTGATTTCTTTAAGGAAGCTGTTGTTCGTGTAAAAAAATAGCGGACCTGGAGGGATTTGAACCCCCGATCTCAGGATCCGAAGTCCTGCGTCATTCCAGACTAGACCACAGGCCCGAAATTAAATATAAATATTATTTTTTATCTTCGCTATCGACAGGGATAATTGGTATTTCGTCAATGTCTTCAACTTCGGCGAAAATGTCATCGATAGATTCATTGTCAAGAATTGCTTGATTATATTCCATTTCTTCAATTTCATCAGCGGTCAAACCTTTCTTTTCTTTAGGTTTTTCGCGAGCAGGAGGAATTTGGTCAAGTTCTTCTTGGGTTGGAGGTGCTGGTTTTTTAGGTTGGGATGGTTTTTTAAGTTTATTTTTTATGTCTTTTATATTGAATTCACCTATCTTGTAGGATTCTTTATCTAAAGGTATATTGCTTTTTGGGATAACTTTTTCGGTAGGTTCTGTTTTTTCAGCTGATTCAACATCATCTGTTTCAACAGAATCTATTCTATTGGTAAGTCCTGCAAAGGGATTATTGAATCCAAATATCTTGAAAGCACCATAAATCAATAGTAATAGTCCGAATGCAAGGAATATCACTGAAATAAAGTTTGATTCGCCTGAAACAACGTTGTCTATTACTCTGTCACTGCGTGATGAGAATACAAATGCAGAAATGGCGATGAATAGCAATCCTAGAAATGCGCTTATAACGGCAAGGATTGGAGTTCTGCCAACTTTTGCGTTTACAAAATGATCAAAACTCTCACTCATCCCTTCTGTAAAATCATCAAAGAATTCTTCGTTTTCATCTGATTCTTCTTTTGTTTCTTTTGGGGTATTTATTATGAAATCTTTATCAATTTTTGCATCTTCTAAATTAATAGCATTTCCATCATCTTCACCTGGGTGATAGATAAATTCATCGTCGATTTCATAATCTTCATTATCATGGTCTTCATTGAGATAATTGATTAACTCAGCATCTTCCTCAATTTCATCAGAAGGGTAATTTTCGTCTGTTTCAGACATGTTGTTAATCATTTCTTTGAGATTAGAAATCCTATGCTCTTTTTCTTTAGAATCTTTCATGAGATGACCCTCTAGTCGTATTCTCTCCATTTATGTTTACATTTTTTGCATGTAAAGAAACGTGTAGGTGCTTCATCAGCACTACGGGTTTGTTTTAATTCATAAGTAGCTTTATCATGTCCGCATTTAGGACAAATCTCGGTAACACCTGGACCTAAGTCAATATCTTCTCCAAGTATTTTCACATTTTCTTCTGCTTTGATGTTATCCTTTTCTATGGTGTAATCGCTGTTGTCTGCAGAAAGATTCTCTTTATAACCGCAACTGCATTCCAATACACCATCTTTTGGAAGTAACATTGCACCGCATTTTGGACAAAATTCCATTTAACTCTCCTCTATAAATTAATATTTATATATATGTAAATTTTTTTTTCAAGTTATTTAAATATATGTCATTTTAAGCTATTTTTTGGCTTTTTTCAGACAATCTTCAATTATCTTTCTATGGTCAAATGCAAGTTCAATTTCATCCAGTTTTTCTGATGAAAAAATGCCAATGTCTTTTGCATCGCTGTCGGCTTTTTTATCAGCAAAGTCTCCCTTGGCTGTGAATGCTACTGTTATTGTGTGTCCTCTTGGATCTCTGTCTGGTTTTGAATAAACATTGACAAGATCTTTTAGTTCAACATCAATGCTTGTTTCTTCTTTAGCTTCTCGTACTGCTGCTGTTTCCACGGTTTCGCCGTATTCCACAAACCCTCCAGGCAGCGCCCAATGATTTTTATAAGGGTCATTTTTCCTTTTGATTAAAATAAAGTTAAAGTCATCATCAAATATAAAAATGTCTGCCGTAACAGAAGGGATTTTGTAATTTGTCATTAAATCACATTAAAAAAATAATTGAAGCTATAAAGCTTCTTCAACAAGTTTTTTAAATTCTCCGCTTTCTTTTTGGAGTTCTTTGGCTGCTTTTTCCAAAACAATTCTAGGCCTTTTTCCTCTTTTGGTTTTGATGGTCATTTCTGGTTTTCCGGTAAGAGGGTGGTCAATGTTGTAAACAGCATATTCCACATCAGGATCCTGCATTAGAATGTGTCTTAATGCATTGCAAACTCCATGACTTTCATCATTTATGCGAATTGTCAATTCTAAAGTTTTATCATCAATAATTTCAATATTTTCCATCATTTTATCAACCTAATTAATCATTAACATAGTTTCTGGAAACTTTACGTTTCTCTTTCTTGTTACAAGTATTGCACTGAAGTTCATTCTGTTTTTTGGTAGTGTGCATGAAATCCCTACAGCGGGTACACATTGCTTTCAAGACTCCACATTCGTCATCTACAGTACCTAAATCAACGTTATCTCCAGTAATCTTAACAACTTTTGCCTGGATGATGTCCCCTATTCTAAAAGCGTCTGATAATTTTTCAAGATAGTCTTTTTTGGCTTGAGATATGTGTATTGCACCCATGTATGGTAGAGCCAATGGCCTTGCATTGTCTTTAATGCATTCGATTTTTACATTAGCCCTTTGAGGTTTAATATCAGTTATCTGTCCATATATCATATCTCCGACTTTTAAAAGAGCTGGTTCTGCACTGCCCTCAACAGAAATAACCTTCATTTTTTGATTAATTTTAACATTACCTAGTACAGATGATTTTATGTCACCATTGTCATCATAAGTACCGTTTCCTGGAAGATACTGTTCGATAATTCCTATTTTATCTCCCGGCATTACTATTTTGTCCTCTTTACTACTCATATTAAAATCACCAAAATAAAGATTTTATAAAAATTTCTTTAATATACTAATTTTATTTATATTATTATTTAAAACTATTTGTAATGAGTTTTGAATTTAAAAAAAGTTAGTTTTAATTAAAAAATTAAGTGGTGACAGTGGGTTAACGGTAACGTTCATGGAACAGAATTTCATCAAGCTGATAGTTTTCCCATTCCCGTTTATTCAAAACGATTTCCAATTCTTGTGGTGTCAGTAAAGGTTTTTTATACATTTGTGAGTCATCTATTGCGATTCTAGGACAAGCACTTACTACAAATGCATCAAGTTCAAGATATGGAAGGAGAATATCCGGATTTATATTGTCTGCCAGAATGATATAGGCTTCCATTCCTTTTTCTTCAATGGTTTTTTTGATTTCCTTTGCAAGTTTCATCCGATACTGCCCCTCTTTTGAGGAAACGATAATTCCCCATTTTTCAGCAGTTCTGGCCTTTGTGATTCTTGCAAAACGTATTCTCAAAATTCTGTCAGCATATTCGTCCATCTTTCTGATTTCATTGTTGTAGGGATCCATTGCCAAAACGGGAGTATTTGAAAAGAGCTTGATTCCCAATGGGTGGAAGTTTCCGCTTCCGACAAAGAGTATTATTTCAACATTCAGGTCCTTGATTGATGAAAAGTTGCATCCCAAAACCTGTCCTTTCCGTGTTGATGGTGAAGAGCCCAGAATCACTTCCTTGCCGTTGTCTTCAAGATAATCCTTGATTTCAGCCAAAAGGTGCAGATGCTGTGTGGTTGTTGCAAGACCTATTCTTGAATAACCTTTGAGCTCTGCTAAACATTTTTCAAGGTTTTTTTTGACATCAATATTTGAATATGCTTCAATAAAGAGTGTAGGCACTTCATATTTTAGTGGAAGAGGTGTGTGAGCGTAATGCACAATTAAATCTACCGAATCTTTCATTTTCCAGTCGCTTACATCACATGCTCCAAAGCATGGGTCTCCTGAAATAATTACTGTTGCATCAGTTTCATCTTCAATTATGCGGGCAATTTTTACAGCCTGCATTTTAAGGCCTTCCGGAAACTGAAGACCGACGGTCTGCGCATCCTTTGAGTTGATCTTTCGGATTACCTTGTCCAGATCCATATCATACATTGACATTTTAATCTTCAATTGTCTTTTCTATTACAACCTTTCCATCTATAACATCCAGTTTCACGATAGATATTATTTTCTGACCTGTTTCCTTTTCAATAATTTCTTTTCCTTCGCCTTTTTCGATGACTGCAACTGCAGATTTGATTTCAAGGCCCATATCCTTAAGGGTCCTGATTAATGCTATGAATGTTCCTCCGGTACTTACAACGTCATCTATGAGAAGTATTTTTTCGCCTTCATGCAGGTCGTTTACATAAAGGTTGGATGAACCGTATCCGGTTTTTTGATATACTTCTGTTTCGCCTTCAAGGCCGTATTGCCTTTTACGGATTACCACAAAAGGAATATCTGTAGCAAGTGAAAGTGCAGTGGCCAGATGTATTCCCATAGCTTCAACCGCAACGATTTTATCAACGTCCAAATCAGCATGCTTGTGAACTACCAAAGACAATTCTCTTAACATTTTAGGATCCATTGTAGGTACGCCGTCACTGATTGGATTTACAAAGTAGTTGTAATCACCTTTCTTAACAATTGGGGATGCTTCTAATGATTTCTTTACTTCTTCTAACATGGTCTCACACAAAAAATTTTAAAACTTTATTAAATATAAATATATTATAATATAATAATATAATTTTGCTAA
The DNA here is from genome assembly GCF_045541095.1 of Methanobrevibacter sp. GTDB lineage: Archaea > Methanobacteriota > Methanobacteria > Methanobacteriales > Methanobacteriaceae > Methanocatella. Next base: position 15,608 of record NZ_JAZQIJ010000205.1, on the reverse strand, counting down.
TGAAATTTAAAGTGATACTATGGCAATGCTCGGAAATTTAGGAGAAAATCTTACTAATACCATGAAAAAATTAGTGGGAATGTCTGTTATCGATAAAAAAACAATTAAAGAGGTTGTAAAGGATATTCAACGTGCTTTAATTCAATCAGACGTTAATATTAAATTAGTATTGGATTTATCAAAAAAAATTGAGGAAAGGGCTCTTGATGAGGAACCTCCTAAGGGTATTACTCCAAGAGAACACGTTATAACGATTATCTATGAAGAGATGGTTAACCTTTTAGGCAGCGAAGCCGTTAGCCTGGATATCAACGAAAGACCATACAAGATTCTGTTTTTGGGTCTTCAGGGTAGTGGTAAGACAACCACAATCGGAAAATTATGCAGATTCCTTCAAAAGAAGGGTTTCAACCCTGCCGTTGTATGTACAGACACATGGAGACCTGCCGCATACGAGCAGCTGAGGCAGCTGACAGAAGAGATGGATGTTCCTCTGTATGGTGATCCTGAAAACAAGGATGCACTTGATTTGGCTCAAAAGGGTTTGCAGGAATTCAAAAATCGTAAGGTAATCATTTTCGATACTGCAGGAAGGCACAAGGAAGAATCAGACCTGATTGCAGAGATGGATGAGTTGGATAACATCATTAATCCTTCAGAAGCGATTCTTGTAATTGACGGTACCATAGGTCAGCAGGCCGGTGAACAGGCAAAAGCATTCTCACAGGCAACCGATATTGGTTCAATCATAATTACAAAACTGGACGGTTCAGCTAAAGGAGGTGGAGCAATGTCTGCTGTTGCAGAGACTGGTGCTCCAATTAAATTCATCGGTACTGGTGAGAGAATCGATGACTTTGAGCTTTTTGACCCTGCAAGATTCATTTCAAGACTTCTTGGAATGGGAGACATTCAAAGTCTTATAGAAAAGGCTGAAGAAAATATCGATGAGGATGTTGCAGAGAAAACCATGAAAAACATGATGTCCGGTAAGTTCACACTTATGGATATGAAAAACCAGTTTGAAATGATGAACAACATGGGTCCTATGCAGCAGGTCCTTAACATGATTCCTGGTATGGGAAACAAGATTTCAAAGGAAGCATCCAAAATGACCGAAGACAAGATAGATTCCTACAAGGTAATGATGTCTTCAATGACAGAAGAGGAAATGCTTAACCCTAAAATCATCAAGCAGTCACGCGTAAGAAGAATCGCCCGTGGATCCGGTGTTGATGAAAGTGAAGTCAAGGAACTTTTGAAATACTACAACAACACCAAAAAAACAATGAAAGGAATAGGAAAACGTGGCGGCCGCCTGGGCGGTGGAGCTATGAACCGTATGATGGGTCAATTTATGAACAGATAACATGTATGGGCTAGCTAAAAAGATTATAGACGAATGTGACGGTAAAATCTGCAGGAACTGTTTGGGGCGCAAGCTGTCAAAGACAATCGATGGAGCCAACAACATTGAAAGGGCAGAAAAGGTTGAAAATGCGCTGAACATCAATCTGGATGATGCGGAATGTGCAATCTGCGGCAATCTGTTTGATAAGCTGGATGATGATTTATACAAAAAGATAGATGATAAGATAAATCAGCTTGGAGTAGAATTCGAGACATTTCTTGTGGGATGTCAGATTGACAAGACCATCCAGAAAAGAGATGAGGAGTTCAGTGAAAAATTCAGCTTGAACGTCGAAACCATTAAAAAGGAAGTTAACAGATTAATAGGTCTTGGTATTTGGGAGCGCTATGACAAGGATGCAGAATTTGAAAGGCAGGACATAGTTTTTAACATAGATTTAAGAAGCGAGCCGAAGGTTAGAATTCAAATCAATCCTCTCTATATTGAGGGTAAATACAACAAGTTGCAGCGTGGAATTCCACAGACCAAATGGCCATGTTCCAAATGTAAGGGAAGAGGCTGTGAGGAGTGTAATTTCACAGGAAAGCAATACCCTGAATCCGTAGAGGAACTAATTTCCGAGCATGTATTGAAATTGACCAAGGGCCGTGAAGCAAAGTTCCACGGTGCCGGCCGTGAGGATATTGACGTGTTGATGCTGGGTTCTGGAAGACCATTTGTCCTGGAGATAAAAGAACCAAGACTTAGAAATATTGATTTGTCAAAATTAGAAGAGGATGTCAATAAAATCAATGAGGGCAAGACCTCATATCACAATTTGCATCTTTGCGAGAGGCCAAGAAAGGCAGAAATCAAGCAATCCTCTCCCGATGCATATAAGGTTTACAATGCCATTGTCAAATGTGACAGGGCATATGATAAGGAAAAACTTGACGAGTTGACCAAACTAAATGAAATCCACCAACAAACTCCATTAAGGGTTTTGAGAAGACGTACTGATATGATACGTATCAAGCATGTGCTGGATCTCTCTTATGAGGTTATTGATGATACAACATTCAGCATACAAATCAAAACTGAAGGAGGATTGTACATTAAGGAACTGATTTCTGGTGATGAAGGAAGAAGCAATCCAAATGTTTCTGAAATTCTGGGAGTTCAGGCAGTTTGTGAACAGTTGGACGTAATAGAAGTAAGCGAGAAGTAGATAATATGGCAGATGAATTTACACATTTAACAGACAGTGGCGTACATATGGTTGAAGTTGGAACAAAGCCGGATCAAAAAAGAAGAGCTATTGCAAAGGGAAGCATCTTTTTAGATGAACATACCATAGATTTGATTCAAAATGAGGAAATCAAAAAAGGAAATGTATTAACAACTGCTCAAATTGCAGGAATTCAGGCTGTAAAAAACACTTCTTCAATAATACCTCTTTGCCATCCTTTGGCATTGACAGGAATCGAACTTGATTTTGAAGTCAAAAAGGATGAAATCATTGCGATATGTTCTGTTAACACATTAGGCAAAACCGGTGTGGAGATGGAAGCCATTACCGGTGTTAGTGTTGCACTTCTGACCGTGTGGGATATGGTAAAGGCTGTTGAGAAGGATGAAAATGGCCAATATCCTGACACTAGAATAAGTGACATTATGGTCATCAAGAAGGAAAAAATTTAGGTTTTGGCAATAACTTTAAGTTTATATACTATAAGAAAAATAATTATATTCAGTTATTTTTATAGAATTAATTTTTATAGGAGATTATTATGGCAAAAAAAGATAATAAAATTTCAATGCCTCAAACCGGTGCAGGTTTGGTAAGGTACTTTGATGAAGAAAGTTTAGGTCCAAAACTTTCACCTGAGCATGTACTTGTTGCTACAGTAGTTTTAGCAATATTCTGTTTTGTTTTAAGATACTCAGCTTAATATTATTGTTTTTTAAAAACAATACTCTTTTTTATTTATTTTGAGACTATGTTGACTAAAAGAATTATTCCTTGTCTAGATTGTGATTTGCAGGTTCCTGAAGGTCGTGTTGTAAAAGGTGTTGAATTTAAGGAAATCAAATATGCAGGTAATCCTGTAGACCTTGCTACACGTTATTATGAGGAAGGAGCCGATGAAGTTGTCGTTTTGGATATCACAGCTTCCCATGAAAGGCGTGCGACAATGGCCGATGTAATTGACAGACTTACTGAAAACGTTTTCATGCCTATCTGTGTTGGAGGAGGAATAAGAAAAGTTGACGATTATATAAAAATGCTCAAGGCCGGAGCAGACAAATGTTCAACAAATACTGCTGCCATCAAAAATCCGGAGCTTTTGACTGAAGCTTCTAAGGTGGTGGGTTCGCAGGCTGTTGTCATAGGAATTGATGCTAAAAGGAGATATGTTTCACATCCGGATGATGCGCCTGATAAAACAGTCATTGAAACAGATAAAGGCTACTGCTGGTTTGACACAAGCATCTATGGTGGCCGTGAATTCACCGGAATCGATGCGATTCAATGGGCAATCAAATGTCAGGATCTTGGAGCAGGTGAAATATTGCTGACCAGTATGGATGGGGACGGAACCCAAAACGGATACGATATAGAATTAAATAAAACAATCAATGATGCTGTCGACATTCCTGTTATAGCCAGTGGAGGTGTCGGCGAGCCAAAACATATTTTGGAAGTATTTGAAAAAACCGACGTGTCAGCAGCTCTTGCGGCAAGCATATTCCATTTTAACCAATATTCAATTGGAACTGTTAAGCAGTATTTAAAAGACAATGATGTGGCTGTCAGATTATGATAATTGAATCACCGATTGATTTGGATTTAACAATTAATTCCGGTCAGACTTCACAACCTCCCTGGAAGCAGGTTGGCGATACCTTTTCCAATGTTGTTTTGATTGATGGGGAACCAGTTATTTTTAAGGTCAAGCAAAGAGGACAATTTCTGGATTTTAACCGCTCAGACAAGAAAGCTATTTCCAGACTTAATTATATTTTAGATTTGGACTTTAATTTGGATAGATTCTATAAATATTTAAATAATCATGATGAGCTTAAGGACATGTCAGAGTTTTGCCGTGGCTTAAGACTTTTTTTGGCACCGGACCCTTTCGAATGTGTCGTATCATCAATTTGTTCTGCAAACAATTCCATTAAAAGGTGGACAAAATCTATTTCACAAATAAAGGAAATGTGGGGGAATGGCTATGAAGATTACCATACGTTTCCTCAAAGCAGTGACTTTGCAAACATATACTTGGACGACGAAGAAGAATTTAATTTGTCAAATATTCAAGATATTGAAAAGTGTTGCAACAATCTTAAAAGTTGTGGCGTAGGATATAGGGCACCATACATGAGAAAGGCAAGCGAGCTTTTTACAGACGAAATAGACATTTCGGAAATTCCTAAAATGTCATATGATGAGGCTTTTGATACAATACTTAAAGTTCCGGGTGTTGGGCCAAAGGTAGCTGACTGCATATTGCTGTACGGTTTTAACTTTAGGGAAGCTTTTCCGTCTGATGTGTGGATAAAACGTATTGTGTCTCACTTATATTTTGATGGAAAGGATATAAGCGTTCCAAAAGTACGTGAATTTGGAATGGAAGAGTTCGGCAAGAATGCAGGATATGTTCAGTTGTATATGTTTCATTACGCACGCAAATCCGGCCTTATGGAAAAGCTTAAAAAATAATTATTATTAAATATATTAATTGATGAAATCTGAAAATCTTGTTTTATTTATATGTGCATTACTCTCATTTTTTACTGTTTTTGCATTCAATGCAGTGATTATAGTAATTCCAAGTATTGCAACAGAATTTGGAATGAGTAATATTGTACAAAATTGGGTTACAATAATATTTTTATTGGTTGTAGCTGTTCTTTCTGTTCCTGCCGGCCAGATTTCAGGTAAATACGGTCTTAAAAGAATAACGATAATCAGTGTTATTGTATTTATGGTCGTTTCAATTGTAAATGTGTTCGTCACTTCATCCGAAATGTTTTTATTTTGTCGTCTGGTATTGGGAATTTCATTGGCTTTTATTAATGTTACATCCATGGCAATGGTGGTATCCGCTTTCAAACCGGAAGAACGTGGAAGAGCACTGGGTATAAACATCATGGGAGTATATTTAGGATTGTCATTGTCTCCTGTAGTTGCAGGAATATTGAATTTCCAGTTCGGCTGGAGGGCGGTTGTCTTATCTCCGCTTCCATTTTTAATACTTACTCTGATTATACTTTTCACCATGATTAAGGACGAATGGGTTACATTTGAAAATATTCCTATAGACTTCAAGGGGTCAATTGTTTATTCTGTTGGAATGGTATTGTTCATGTATGGATTTACAATATTGAATGAACCGTTAGGAATTGTCCTGACCCTTTTGGGAATAATGATATTGGCATTATTTGCATTTATAGAATTAAGACAAGATTATCCCGTATTTGATGTCAGATTTTTTAAAAATCGCAAATTCCTCTCAGCCAATTTCGCATCATTATGTGCATATCTGGCAACATTTGCAGTAACAACAATCCTGAACTATCATCTGCAATACATTAAGGGATATGATTCTCAATTTGCAGGATTTGTTTTGCTTGCCGCACCGGTATGCCAGGTGATTATGGCTCCAATAGCAGGCAGGTTATCTGATAGGTTTGTTCCACAGATTCTTGCAGCGATAGGGATGGCTTTAGGGACTGTTTCCATATTGATGTTCTCCCTATTGAATGAGGCATCATCACTTGAATTTTTAATAATCTCCATGATTATTTTCGGTTTGGGGTTCGGGTTGTTTTCACCGCCGAACACAAATGTCATAATGAGTTCTGTCCCGCCCAAAGATACGTCTGTAGCTTCAGCTGCAGTTGCAACAATGCGGACTGTAGGACAGACAATGAGTATGGGAATATTGACATTGGTATTTGCATTTGTGATGGGTAACGTTCCAATTGTTGAGAAATACTATCCTTTATTAATACAAAGTTGCGAATTAACCTGCATAATCTGTGGAGTGTTATGTGTATTTTCAGTATTTGCTTCATTTGTCGGAATCAAATCAAAAAATTTTAATTGACTCTGAACAGGTTAAATATAAATATTTTTTTTTTAAGATATAATTATATGATAAAATGGAGAGAAAGTATTCATTTTTAAAAGAGAAATATTATGAATTGCTCATACCTACAATTTTGATGGTAATGTCTGAAAAGGTATGTGCGGTTGCAGATGTATTTCTAATTGGGCAATTTCTCGGCGGCGAAATGCTGGCTTCAATTAATCTCATTACTCCTTTGATGTTTTTCACTGGTATTTTTTATATTTTATTTGGTCAGGGAGGAAATTTACTGGCTTTAAGGGCAAAATCAGACAATGATGAGGAAAAATCGAATTCATATTTCACGATTTCAATTATTGGAATAATTATTGTTTCTTTAATTTATATTTTAGCAATAGCTTTCTTTTCAGATAGTATTTTACACATGTTCAACACTCCTGCGGAGATTTATGATATCACTGAAAAATATTTGTTTGTTATAATCCTTTTCTATCCGTTGAATTGTTTTGTAGTGACTCTTTCATATTTTGTCCGTGCTGACGGTTTCCGAGATTGCCTTTTTACGCTGTTTTGATAGCTAATGTGGCAAATATTATTTTTGATATAATATTTTTAGAAGGATTTGGCATGGGTATTGAATCTACTGCCTGGGCGTCTGTTATTGATACTCGATATCCGTATTCTATATTTCAACTTACTTCTTTAGAAAAGAAAGATCTTATAAGTTTATTTCACTAACTAAATTTAAAATTCGCCAAATATTCAGTTCCCTTAAAGAAATGATTTTAAATACTCCAGAAGTCGCAGGAAAAATATTTTTTTCATCACAAATTGCTATTTTGACATATTTGTGTTCCACTTATTATGGGGCTGCCGGACTTATAGCGTTTTTAGTCTATGACAACTCCGAAACTTTAGTTTATATGGCTCTGTCAGGAATTATGAAAACGATGTCTCCAATTGTTACAGTTTTTCATAAAGAAATGGACTATAAGGCTGTAGAATATATCATATCAAAATCAATAAAACAGCTTTTAATTATTTGTGTACCGATATCTGTTATTTTATTTGTTTTTCCGGATATTGTAGTTTATATGTTCAGTGTTTCTGATCCTGTTCATGCTGAACTTGTTTGTTTAGCAATACGCATAACTGTATTCGGTCTGATTGGTAGATGTTTAACTGTTCTGTTAGCCAATTATACTCAGGCTATTCAAGAAAATAAAATCGCATTGGCAATTACATTAATGGAAGAGTTTTTAATATCTATTTTTGGTGCTTTGCTTCTGACCCATTGGATTGGTGGAGTTGGTATTTGGATTGCGATTCTGTTATCAGAAGTAATACCTGTATTGTTCTATGTGATTGTTGCGGAATATTTCAAGAAAACTCATGAGAAAGGTATTAGTAGAATTTTATTGCTTCAAGATTCACATCTGATTAACATGACATACACCAGAGAAAATTATGGATTCTCCGAAGAGTTCTCTAAACAAATTGAAACAATATTCGAAAAACCATCAATAGTTATGCAGGCGATTGGTGATTTGTCCAGGGAAATTTTTGAACATGACTCAAAAATATCTGAAATAGATGTTACCCTAAGAATGATAAGTGAAAAAACAGTGATTCTTTTAATTGACAATGGGGAGTTATATAATCCGTTTCATAATGAGAAATTTATGAATTCTCAAAATATTAAAAAATTAGCGGATTTAAATTGCAAATTTGATTATGCTAGTACTTTAGGATTTAACAAATCATATTTAAGATTCAATGATGATTCTAATTTGCTTGAATAGATTAAATTACTAAAAAAAGATTTAGAAAGATAGTAATTATCTTTCTTCAACGGTCAGTCTGTTCATTTTGTCTCCTTGCTGGATTGCATTAACGACATCCTGACCTTTGATAACTTGGCCGAATACGGTGTGAACACCGTCTAAGTGTGGCTGAGGACAGTGTGTAATAAAGAATTGACTTCCACCAGTGTCTTTACCTGCGTGTGCCATGGATAGAGCACCAGTACCGTGTTTGTGAGGGTTTCCTTCGGTTTCACATTTGATGGTGTAACCAGGTCCGCCGGTACCGTTTCCGATAGGGCATCCACCTTGAATTACAAAGTTAGGGATTACTCTGTGGAAAGTTAATCCGTCATAAAATCCTTCTTTAATTAGTTTTTCAAAGTTAGCTACAGTTCCAGGTGCTTCATTCGGGAACAGTTCAAGTTCTATATTCCCTTTATCAGTTTCGATTATTGCGACTTTCATTTTATCACCTATTTTTATATAATACTAATACTATAAGTATTATTGATTAAATAGTTTATGGAGGATATTATGAATACTCAAGATTTGATTAAAATTGAAGACGATTATTTCATTAACACTTTTAACAGACAGCCTGTGGTATTGGACCATGGTGAAGGTGTTAAGGTATATGATATTGACGGCAACGAATATATTGACATGTTTGCAGGCATTGCAGTAAATGCTTTGGGCCATAATCACCCAAAACTTGTAAAGGCAATACAGGATCAGGCCGAAAAGCTGATTCACATATCAAGCATTTACTATAACGAACCAGCATTAATCTATGCAAAAAAAATTGTTGACATGACCTGTTTTGACAGAATATTTTATGCAAACAGCGGTGCTGAGGCCAACGAAGGTGCTATAAAGCTTGCAGTCAAGTACACAGGAAAAAGTGAAATCATCTCAACCATTGATTCCTTCCACGGAAGAACAATAATGACCCTTGCAGCAACAGGCCATGAAGAATATCATGAGCCATTCAAGGCAGTAATGCCAAAAGGTTTCATCAACGTACCATACAATGACATTGAAGCCATTAAGGATGCAGTAACTGAAAACACTGCAGCAATCATTGTTGAACCTGTCCAGGGTGAAGGTGGAGTCAACATTCCTGATAAAGATTATCTCAAACAGATTGAAGAGCTCTGTCATGAAAAGGGCATAGTTTTCATTGTGGATGAAGTCCAGACCGGATTTGGAAGATGCGGAACACTCTTTGCTCATGAGCTGTTTGACGTAAAGCCTGACATAATGACAATGGCTAAAGGAATTGGTGGAGGAGTCCCAATGGGCGGAATCCTTGCAACCGAAAAGGTGGCCGGTGCTTTTGTGCCTGGAGACCATGGAACCACATTCGGTGGAGGACCATTGGTTTGTGCAGCTGCAAATGCTGTTTTGGATGCATTTGATGAGGAAAACATTCTCGACAATGTCAATGAAGTCGGTGAATACTTCATATCCGAGCTTAAAAAATTGGATAAGGAAGTTATTGCCGATGTAAGAGGTACAGGATTGATGGTTGGTTTGGAACTCACTAAACCTGGTGCAGAATATGTGGACAAACTCAGAGAAGCAGGATTTTTAATAAACTGCACTGCCGGAAATGTCTTAAGATTCGTGCCACCACTGACAATTACAAAAGAAGAAATCGATGCGTTTGTTAAGGCTTTGGATGAAGTATTATAGGTGGTTTGATGGGTGTCCATACAGAATATTCCTGCAACAAATGTGAATACAGACTGGTAGATTCTTCCAACATATTTTGGATTGATGTCGATAAAAATATTCATGTGGATATCTTGACCGTTGAAGCATCCAACAAGGCTTCACAAGCTTTGGTTTCAGGTGGAATTTATAAATACTACTGCTACAACTGCAAAAAGCACATTTATAATTTCCACATCAACAACAAATCCGTCTACATGGCCAAAGATGAAATAATAGAACTCATCGAGCAGCTTGATGACAATACAAAAATTATAGATTTCGACAATAGATATCAGAGCTGTCTTGAATGTGGAAATGAATTGCTTTTAAAAATGGAAAAGACCTTTGCGCTAGACAGCAATGGGGAATTTTTCATAGAAAATCCGGAAGATGTTGATTTTTCAGATAAACAACTGGACTTTCATGGAAAATATTACGGATACTACTGTCCGGACTGTTCAAGGCAAATCAACAAGTTTGTAATCTTTGAAAACAATGCAGGGTTGTCAGATGATTTATTAAAAGAAATCTTGGAAGATCATACAAATGACCTGACAGTATTCATCAACGATAGTGTAGCCCACTGTCCGATATGTGGCGGTGAACTTCAGATATTGGCCGAATCATCTGTTTGTCCAAAATGCGGAAATGGTCAATTGGTTTTGGATAATCAAACTTTCATTGACTAAATTTTCCATTTTCTTTTTTCCATTAATTTTTTAAAGGATGTAGAAATCTCTAATTTTTCAATATTTTCTATTGTAGCCCACATGTACTCTGTGTGCTCGTCGCTTATTTTTACCTGCCCTCTCACATCAGTCAGATACATCATAATCTGCACTGTTCTTTTGTGGGGGTAGTCGTTTTGGATTGCGTCACAAAAGTCTCCGACATTAACATCCAAATCCGTTTCTTCTTTGATTTCCCGGACAAGGGCATCGGCAAAGTGCTCTCCCTTTTCCACCTTGCCTCCCGGAAGTTCCCACATTCCAGGATCGGTTTTGGATTTGGGATGTCTTTTGACAATCAGAATTTCATCATCATTTTTAATAATTCCCCGTACAGTAAGGCCGTATGTTTTATGCATGTTCATCACTGATATTAATTTTATCTTAATTATTTAAATTTTAATCGGAAAATTTAGTTCCTTCACTAATTATAAATAGATTAAACCATATATCTATAAACATAATGTAACTTTTTAGGAGTTTTATTATGGATTTAAATATTAAAGTAAACGATAAAAACCACCTAGATATAGGTGGAGCGGATGCAGTAGATATTGCAGCAGAATTTGGAACTCCGACCTATGCAATCGATGAAGCAAGAATAAGAGACAACTACAACAGATTCTATTCTGCTTTTTCTAAATATTATCCTGATTTTAAAGTATTTTATGCATGTAAAGCTAATACCAACCTTGCGGTCATGAAAATATTGGAAAGTGAAGGTTGCTGTATTGATGCGGTTTCACCTGGTGAAGTCCACATTGCAAAAATGCTCGGATTTTCAGGTGACAGAATACTATTCACCGGAAACAACATTACAAATGACGAGCTAAAAATGGTGCATGACCAGGGAGCTGTACTCAACATCGACTCAGTTTCAGCACTTAAAAGACTGGCCAAAATCGTTGACCCTGAAGGATTGAAAATCTCATTCAGAGTAAATCCTATGGTCGGTGCAGGACACCACGACCACTGTATCACAGGTGGTGTAATGAGTAAATTCGGTATTATGGATTCAGAAGCTTCAGAAGTTTATGCACTTGCAAAAGAGTTAGGTTTTGACCCTATCGGTATGCACTCCCATATCGGTTCAGGAATTTTGGACCCTGAACCATTCAAATTGGCTATCGAATCCACTATGGACATTGCCGGTAAAGTCCATGAGGATGTCGGAATCGACTTTGAATTCGTTGACTTTGGTGGAGGCGTAGGTGTTCCTTACACTCCTGAAGAAAATGTCGTCGATTTGGACAAATTTGCAGAGGTCAATGTCGGGCTTTTTAAAGAAAAAATAGAACAGTACGGTATGGACAACCCTACAATGTATCTGGAACCTGGAAGGTTTTTAGTAGCTGACGCATGTGCACTTCTTGTAACTGTCAACAGTGTAAAACAAAGCTACAGGAAATTCATTGGTGTAGATGCCGGTTTCCACACTCTTTTAAGACCTGCAATGTACGGTTCATACCACCACATTGTGGATGCAAGCAAAATGGATGCTGAAAATACTCAGGAAGTTGATATCGCAGGAAACGTATGTGAATCCGGAGACCTCTTTGCACGTGACAGGCCAATGCCTGATGTTGAGGAAGGCGATATTTTAGCTATTCTAAATGCCGGTGCATATGGATTTACAATGTCTTCAAACTACAACTCAAGACCATTGGCATCAGAAATTTTGGTAACCAACGGAAAATGCAATGTTGTACGTGAAAGGGAAACCTTTGAAGATTTATATGCAAAACAAAGTATTCCACCACATCTAAAATAGTGATAATATGGTAGACTTAAAAGGATTAAAATTTTCAAAAATGCATGGAATTGGAAATGACTTTCCAATAATTGACGAATCAGAAGGTGAAGTCATTCCTGAAGCCGATAAACCGGAAGCATGCAGAATGCTTTGCCACAGAAACTTCGGTGTCGGCGGTGACGGAGTACTATTTGTCGAACCGTCTGATGTGGCCGATATAGGTTACAGAATGTTCAATCCTGACGGAAGCGAAGCTGAAATGTGCGGTAATGGTATAAGATGTTTTGGTGATTTTGTCTACAGAAAAGGCATTTTAAAACAGGAAAAAATGACTGTAGAAACCAGAGCAGGAATAAAAACCATTGAAATTACACTGGAAAACGATGAACCGGTTTTATTTAAAGTGGACATGGGACTTTCAACATTCAAAACTCCTGAAATTCCAATGACTGCTGATGAAGATGAATTCCTGGATGGTGAACTGGAAGTCATTGATACAACTTTCAATCTAACCGCAATCAGTGTCGGAAATCCTCACGCGATAATATTCGTCGATGATGTTGATGAGATAGACATTAACAAATACGGTCCGGCCATAGAAGCACATGAAGTGTTCCCTGAAAAAATCAATGTTCACTTTGTAGAGGTAATCTCTAAAAATGAGGGTAAAATGATTACCTGGGAGAGAGGTGCCGGCATAACACTTGCATGCGGAACCGGTGCAACATCCACAGCAATTTCCGGATTTAAACTGGGCCTATTCGATGAAGACATTTTGCTTCACCTGCCTGGCGGAGACTTGAAATTCCAGGTCTATGAAAAAGAAGATGCTTTGGGCGCTTTTATGGAAGGCCCTGCAAAACTTGTTTTTGATGGAGAATTCTAATTCTCCTATTCTAATTATTTTTTCTTACAAATCCTGTAACCATCATTAGCAGCGCAACGATTATCAACAGTATTCCCAAATAGGAATATTTTGTTGTAATTGAAAGAAATACCACTGCAACGATTAGGAAAACAATTCCGATTATGATTGATCTTTTTCCGCTATCCATATTTTCACCTTTTAAATTCTGTATGCATTAATCAATGTTATATCTTCAAAAAAGAAATGCTCCTTTTTGGCTATTTCAGCAATAAAACCTAATTCATCAAATTTCTGTAATGTCAAATTGTTGTCTGAAAATGAAGACTGAATCATCTGGACAATTCCACCCTCATTTAAATAATTTGGCACTTCATTTAAAAACATATCTATAACTTTCCTACCATTTAATCCACCATCGAATGCATAATTTAAATTGCTGTCAATAATTTCGTCTTCTTCGGTAGGTAGATATGGAGTATTAAATAAAATTACATCAAACTTTCTGTTTTTCACCGGTTCGAAGAGGTTTCCAAATAAAATTTCGATATTTTCAATGTTGTTCGCCTCAAAATTCTTTCGTGCAAGCTCACATGCATCAAAGTTTATGTCAGTAACAGTAATGTCATCACTCAGCCTTGATGCATACATTGCGACAATTCCGGAGCCTGTGCCGATTTCCAAAACACTCTGGCCTGGGGTGATTTCTAAATTTTCAGCTAATAAATAGCTGTCTTCAGCAGGAATGTAAACATTGTCATCGGTATTTAAAATAAATTCGGCCATATTATCTACTCACATAATATTAAATTTAATTCCTTTGATAAAAATAGGATTTCTTCAGGTTTGATTTCTATGACTCTTTTTTTAAGATAATCGTTAATTTCATCTGATTCAATTGCATTCAGTCTGTTTTTAACTTCTTTTTTATCTAAATTACAGATAACATGTCTTGAATCAATTAAGGCGTTTCTTATTTTTTTGTTTCTATGCTGGAACAGGGCTTTTGTAAAATTTGAATATGTCTTGAATTCAACTCTGTCAATATTATTTTCTTTTGGAGTCAGTCTGACAACTGTTGAATCTATTTTAGGCTTTGGGATAAAGCTTTCTGAGCTGACGTCTGTCAATGCTTCAACGTCACATTTAAAATATAACATTGCTGATAGTCTTGAATAGTCCTTTGTTCCAACTTGACCGTTCATTCGCCTTGCAAATTCTTTTTGATACATTAAGATGGCCAAATCAAAATCATAGTTTAAAAATTTAAAGGTTATAGGTGATGAGATTTGATAAGGTAGATTGGAGATGATTTTGTTGAATTTTGGAAAATCAACATTCAATGCATCATCGTTTATTAATTCTACGTTATCTATTTTTTCTTCTTTCAGCCTTTCACTTAATATGTTGGCTATTTTTGTGTCTTGTTCAATAGCTATTACTTTCCCAGCTTTTTTGGCAAGTTCAATTGTCAGTGTTCCAATTCCTGTTCCTATCTCTAAAACAACGTCGTCTTTTGTGAGATTTCCGAAGTTAACTATTTGGTCTCTTTTGTTTCTATCGATAAGATAGTTCTGACCCAAATTTTTATTTAACTTAATCCCATGCTTATTTAAGATATTTTTAGTTGTTTTAGATAAGGATTGGGAAGTTTCACTCTTCAATTTATCACTTTATCTTCTGGCTCTCTTTTGGGATTTTGGTGCTTGAGTGAATAAGTAATATTTATTTTTACCCCTTCTGATTGTGGAGGTATCCAATTCCTGTTTAACTCTGTTAACAATCATTCCTGCGGGATCTGTCAATGTCGGAAGTCTTTGGGTAATGTCTTCAAAGCTTTCAAACGGTTTTTCTTCTCTTGCTTTTATAATGTCCCACATGTATTTTTTACCAATTCCTGGAATTAGCTCTAAGCTGTGAAGTCGGGTGCTTACTGAATCTGTTGTATTGAAAAATTCAACAAACTTGTCTTCATTTGCCTCAACGATATCTCTAATTGCATATTCTAATTCAATTCTACTAGTTGCAGTCAGATTTTCAAAATCTAACTTGCCTAGAACTCTATAAATCTTATCTCTTTTTCCTTTTCCAATATATACGGTATCTTGAATTTCTAAATCCACACCATTTTTTGGAGCTAATTCTAGTAAAGTGAATTGTTCTGTACCAATAGATTGAGAAATAGCTTTTCCACCAAATTTGGACATGTCTGATTTAACATATCCTCTACTTAAATAATCAAGAATAACAGCGTATTCTTCTTTTTTTACTGGTGGTGTTTTTTCTTTTTT
>NZ_JAZQIJ010000204.1:0-4692 GCF_045541095.1 Methanobrevibacter sp. | reverse complement strand
ATGAATTAGACATGGAATTACAAGATGGAAATGATTATTTGGAGTTTACAAATAATCTTTATCAAACATTTGGTGCTTTATTTATATCATGCGATAATAAAATTGACCCAAAAGAAAAATCAATATTACTAACTTACTGCGACAATTTAGAAAATAATGTTAAAAAGTTAAGAACAGGAAGATATGAATTAGATTATACTGATTTTGATCAACAAGATTCTATGAAATTTAAAAATCAAACTAAGAATACCAATATATGTAGTCAATGCGGATTTGAAAATAGGCCAAATGTTAAATTCTGTACCAAATGCGGAAATAAAATGGTTTGAGGATAGTTGGAGAAACGTCATAATCTTAACAATATACTATCAGTATCATTTTTAAAAAGAGTATTTAACACCATAAAAATTTTTTTGTTTCAATCGCCACGAACATTTTGAAAATTTTGCATAACTACTTTACCCATGAAACTCAAAAATTAATATGCCTGGAGAGAAAAAGTATTCAAAAATTTAAATCTTTTAGTAAAAATAGTTAAAGAAAAAACTAAATTTATTTTAAATATAATATTAAAGTATGAAAGTTATTAATTGAATAATAATTATCAATTTCAGTTAATATTAAATTTAATTTATTTGGAATATGATTTAAGTACTAATATTAGTTAACTATGCTAAAATCATTTTTTAACCAGTTCCTTCAGTTCACCAATCTCAGACATCAAATCATCATTCTGAGCTTTCAAAACATCGAGGTCACGTTTTAACTCTTCATTTTGAGTCTGCATCAAATCAAGATCCTTTTTAACGTCACGCAGATCCTCTTCGATTTTTTCATCATCAATCAGGCGGTCTGTAAAAAATGAAGAAAATACCGCAGTGATTGTTGAAAATACAAATACGCCCACAAAAATCAGCACGATAGTTATGGCCTTTTCATTTATTGTCTGGGGAGTTATATCCCCGTAGCCTACCGAAGTGATTGTTTTTATGACAAAATATAGCGAATCGACGAAAGTCAGGGTTCTTCAGTTCCACAGCACCAGTGTAAATATGATTATTGTGACAAATACTCCAAGCATCACCTTGTCGATATTGGTCTTGCGAATAAAATTCTCAAGGCTGCTTATGAGACTGTTGAAAAGAACTATTACCCTTAAAAGCTTAAGCAGTCTGAAATATCTCAAAAGACTTACGTGAGGCATGACGATGGGCAGTATTGCGTCAAATGGTATTGATGCAATCAAATCAAGCCAGTTACCCTTTTTTCTTAAAAAATCATTTTTGGATTTTGCTTTTAAAAAGCTTACTCCCCATTCGGTTAAAAGAAATATACATATGATCAGATCAAAGGTTTGAATGAATGATACGACGCCTGCAGGCAGATTCAAAATCAGCATCAGGGATATTAAAAAAATATCGAGAACTATCAGAAACTGCAGACCGATCCATAAGATTCCATGATTGCCTTCGCTCATATCAAATATATTCAAACTATTCACCTACAATAACATTATTTTTAATTCGGAATATATTAAAATTTGGCTTTGTGAAATCTTATTTTATTTCATCATTTAAACATTTTCAAATCCAACACCAGTGACTCGGATGCAGGATTTATCACCAAATCCTCATGAGCAACCTTAATCAAGTCTGTGAAATGATATGCCTGAGGATAAACATCCTCATTATACTCATCAAAAATCTTTTTAAACTCATCAATGTCTGTAAATAATGGAAGATGAGGTTTGTTTTCATCATTCCATATTAAAACAAAATTTGTACCATCATCAGCATCAACACAACCGGCAATCATGATTGATTTTAATAATTTATCTCCAAATTCCTTCACATCATTATCAGACCAATCTTTTTCATGTAAAAACTCTCTTAATTCATCATTTCTTATATCCTCAATATCAATTTCATCACTGAACTGGCTTAAGAATGCCTCTATCGGCATGTTCAAATCAAATTGGGTAAACGGGTTAATTGCAATGACTGAATATCTGTCAGTCTGTTTTAACATGTCTGCCAAATCGCCCATATACATTACCATTACTGACGTACGGGCTCCCGCCTCTTTCATCATTTCTTCACTGGTAAACAATGGTACTGCTTTTCTTCCTTCATGATCTGTTAAAAATTGAATGCTGAAACCACTCGGACCCTCTATTCTATCACCAGGTTTTGTATTTTCAATATCTTTAAATGCATCCGGACCAAAATCAACCGGCAGGAATAATCTGGATTGCTTAAGTACTTCAAAAACTTCTTTTTGCATTTCAGGAGTTATATCCTGTTTGATTAATTCTTCCAATCTGGAATTATCCACTTCATTTTCACGTTTTAACTTCTCAAGGTTATCCTCATCCATCTTTATTCCTCCTCAATTATTAACTCATCCCACACGTCCATTAATTTCACGTCGTTTCCTACAAACCAGAATTCGCTGATTTCATCTAACTCCAAATTAGTGTATATTGTAACTATATCATGAGCATTTAAATCATATTTGACAATATTATAGTCCCCATAGATATAAATGAAATTATCCTTTTTAATTAAACTGTTAACATCAATTGACGAACATAAGTTTGTCTGGATAATTTCCAGTTGATTATTGTCTAAATCAAACCTGCATAATCCATTATAATTACCATTTGAATAGAAATACAAATAGTTTTCATCTACATAATGTCCGGAAAAATACATATCATTACTTTTGAATACAGTAGTTATTTCATACTTTTCATCCACCTTTCTAATTTCATGTAAACTGGAGTCAGTAGCTCCCAAATGAGCTAAAGATGAAATTGCATATACATTATCATCATATTCAAAGACATGTTCAAATGAATACTTGAAACTGTCAAAATGATACTCTTCACCGCCATCTGCAGTCAATATTAAACTGCCGCCCCATTCTCCTTTATCTTGACTGGTTATCAAACCTAAAGAAGTTTTAAATTTTTTATCAAAGACAAACTCTTTAATGGTTTTAATTTTTATCTCATCGTTTTCTAAAAAAAGATAGCACCTGTGTCCGACTGGAGACATGCAATTATCCTTTATTTGAATTAGATTATCAAACATGTGCTTTATTTTTTTTAAATCATGAACCGTCTGTACTCTGCATATTATCTCATCATCCCTATCCCTATTTCCTCCTAACAAATCTCCCATTAAGAATTTATCATCATCAGAATCATAAAATTCATAAATTTCATTTGGAAAATCCAGTTTTGGCTCTTTTATATCTCTTTCAAACATTTTTTTTAACTCCCAATCTTAAAAATTTATAATTATCTGATTTATAACGTATTCAGGTACCTTGTAAATTCCGCAAGTTCATTGAAAATGCCTTTGAAATATTCAGCACTTCCCAGCATGCCCTGCTGAGTATGGACTTCAATGAGATACATAAGCATCATGAGTATTTCAGGATTGGCGCCAACCTGTATATTGTGGCTTTTCAAATACTGAATATCTTCAGATACCGGTTTTAACTCATCACCTGATTTTAAAAACATGAATAAGTTAAAAAGATGGTCATAGAGTTCCATGTTCTGGTTGGTGTGATATATATAATCCGCCAGCTTGAAATAATTGGAGGTCAGTATCTCAACGTCATATGCATATCTGAATATGTCACAGGATAAATCCTTTAATTTTTCCTCTTCATGCCTTGACTGGTAAAGCTCGCATAGCCTCATCTGTATTTGGGCTGATACCGGGTTGATCTGGTTTGCAATCTTTAAATACCTTTCCTCCTCATCGGCGTTTCCCAAAACCTTATGAGCAATGGAATATATCACATATATTTCATCTAAAACCTCATCATGGCCAAGCACCTTAGCCGATTCGATATCTCCCATATATTTGTCAAAGAGAAGCTCTTCAAGAGGATTAGCGAAATGATAATAGTCAATAGTCTTATATTGTGGATTTTCATGAAGAAAATCTTCAATTTTTAAAATTATATCCTCAAATTTACCAGAATTAAGCATTTCAATTAGTTCATGTAAAAATTCCATAAAATCACCATTTTTTAATTCCTTTTTAGTTCTATGAATTCCAGCTGCCTTTTGGCTCGCATATCATCGGGATTTTCATCAAGCTTTTCCAAACAGTACTTTTCAGCATCATCAAGCATATCAAATGAAATCAATATGTATGTAAGATTAAAGATATCCTCATCCCTGTCAAATTTCTTCGCCTCATCGAGACGTTTCAGTTTAACCAGGTTTTTAAGCTTGTTTTGACGAAGCCATGAAAAATCCTTTATTTCAAAGCCTTTTTCACAGTATTCAAGTGATGTTTCATAGTCTTCAATATCATAGTAAACCATGGCAATGTTGTTGTATAGGTAATAGATGTCTGGATAGAGTCGGATTGCTCTTTTGAGTATTAAAAGGGCATCATCATACCTGTCCAAAAAGCAAAGTGCAATTCCCTTATAACCCATTGCATTATGGTTGTCGGGATACTGTCCAAGTATTTCATCACATTTTTCAATTAACTTTTCAAACTCATCTATATTATATAATTCGCCGCATTCCTCAAGTTCTTTTTCAAGGTTCATTTAAACACCGCCTCCACATAATTTTTTCCTTTAATTCCCTCTGATTATAAGTTGATGAAACTAATATATAAATATATTGTTATTAAAATGTTATTATAATATGTTATA
>NZ_JAZQIJ010000203.1:0-20487 GCF_045541095.1 Methanobrevibacter sp. | reverse complement strand
CTTCGGATTAGAAGTCCGACGCCCTATCCAGCTAGGCTACGGGCCCCCCACATATACAACAATAATAACTTTGTAAATTTTATTATATATATTTATCTATTTTTCTAAAAAAATAAAAGAAAAAGATAAAGAATAATCTTATCCTCTTCCTACACTACCGGTAGCATCATCAATAGTTATACTATCTACAGCGTTACCGTTTTCATCGTAGATTGTAGCATACCATACTCCGCCAGAGTAGTAAACTCCTCCAGCATAACAACCTGGCTCACCGACTGCACTATTTGCAATACTTTGAGCTTCAGAATATGATAAATGAGTACTTGAACCTGATCCTGAATCACTTGATCCGGAGTCACTGCTACCTCCGTCGTAGCTTGATGATCCTGAATCACTTCCGCCGGAATAACCTCCAGAACCGTCACTATATCCAGTTCCTGCTCCAGCACCAGAATCGCCACCATTGGAACCGCTGGTTGTAGCTACTGAACTCAAATTATGATTTGCATGGGTAGAATTATTACCAAGTCCGTTACCATTAGCATTAGCACCCATACTTGATAAATCAGAGAATATTGGATTATTACTATTAGTCAGTCCATATGCTGCTACGGCAGCTGCAATGCACAATACAATGATTACTGAAATTATAACGTTTGCTTTATCCAATTTTTACCCTCCTATAAAATATATAAATATAATAATATAATTAAGATTTTCATTTCTTATATATATTTCTATAAAAATTTTTGGGGCATTACTTATTAATAATGATTACAATATATAATATATGTTAGTTTCTAATTGCTAATAATTGAGGTGACATATTTGAAAGATAGAGTAGTTATATCTCCTACATCTCGTCAAGAAGGCCACGCGGAATTGGTCATGGAAGTCGATGATGAAGGAATTGTTACAAAAGGTATGTATTTTAGTATAACTCCTGTTAGGGGTTTAGAAAAGATGGTTCTTAGCAAAGCTCCTGAAACAGCTCCTGTTTTATGTCAAAGAATCTGTGGAGTATGTCCAATTCCACACACATTAGCTTCCGCAGAAGCAATGGACATGGCATTAGGAATTGAAATTCCTACAGCTGCAAAATTGTTAAGAAAAGCTACTTTAGCAGCACACAACATTAACAGTGCAGCTATTCACCACTTCTTAATTGCACCTGACGTTACTGATGACAGTAACTTCGTAACCGCAGTTAAAAGCGTAAGTGAAATCAGAAAAACTGTACAATATGTTGTAGATATGGTTGCTGGTGAAGGTATCCACCCTGCTGATATTAGAGTAGGTGGTATGGCTAGAAACATTACTCCATTCACTAAAGAAAGATTAATTGAAAGAATGACTGCACTCAGACCTAAACTCGAAGCACACATTGAATTAATCAAAAATCTCGTTGCTGAAGCAGGTTTCCCTGAAGGATTAGGTGTAGTTAACCAACCATTACTCGCTGTTCACCCAACTTACGGTGTAAACGAGTTTGATATGGACGCATTTTCCGAAGTTTTACCAGAATCCTGGTATGATGATCCTGAAGTTGGTAAAAGAGGTTGTTCTGTAATTCCTTTAATCAACGGTACCAATGTTGAAACTGGTCCTAGAGCTAGAATGGAAAAATTCCAAGGATTTAAAGACAAAGGTGTAGTCGCACAACACGTTGCACGTGCAGACGAAATGTTGAAAAACTACGATGCATGTATGGAAGCATTAGACGCAATTGACCCTGCTGCTCCTGCAAACGTAAGTTACGATAAAAGAGGAACTGGAGAACTTGGATTCGGTATTATTGAAGGTCCTAGAGGAACCAATGCTCACATGGCACAAGTTGTGGAAGGAAAAACCAAATTCTACTCTGCAATTGTACCAACTACTTGGAACATCCCAACAATGGGTCCTGCAACTGAAGGATTCCATCACGAATTTGGTCCACATGTTATCAGAGCATACGATCCATGTTTATCATGTGCTACTCACGTAATGGTAGTTGACGATGAAGATAAATCCATTCTCAAAAATGAAATGGTGAGAATCTAGATAATATTGGAGGAATTTAATGCCTTATGATTCGGATATAATCGTTATTGGATGTGGAAATATCCTTTTTAAAGATGATGGTTTCGGTCCAATTGTTATCAATATTCTACAAAAATACTTTAAAGATAAAAACGATTATTACGATCCAGCAGTTACAGCTTATGTTGAAGATGAGTTTGATAAAGATATTTTAAGTCAGATTAAAGGTAAATTTGAGGATATTTCATTACCTGATGGTGTTCAATTTATTGATGGTGGAACTGCAGCTCCAACAAACTTTTTCCCATTATATGAGGAATATGACTGGAAAAAGTTAATTGTAATTGATGTTGTCGAGTTTAATGCAGAACCGGGGACTGTTGAAACATTTGATCCAACTATTATGAAAATAGGTAAATATGATAATCCTCATGGTATGACTGTAGAGGAACCTCTTCAAAAAATTTCAGAAAAATGTGAAGTTGTTGTAGTGGGCTGTAAGCCGGCTGAGATTCCAACTCCGGATATTGATATGGGTTTAACAGAATCTGTTCAAAAGGCTATTCCTGAAGCTATTGATCTTATTTTAAATGAAATCGGGGTAAAATAATGTTTGATAAATTGAAAAAAGCTTTTGGCGGTTCATCTGAACCAGAAAAACCAAAAGTAGAGGAAAAAGTTGAAGCTGCTCCAGTAAAAGAAACACCAGTTGAAGCTGCACCTGCAGAAGAAACCAAAGCTGCTTCAGCAAAACCACGTATTGGTTACATTCACTTAAGTGGTTGTACTGGTGATGCGATGTCCTTAACCGAAAACTACGACATATTAGATGTTGTTTTAACTGATATGGTTGACATTGTATACGGACAAACTTTAGTAGACAAATGGATTCACGGTACTTTTGCTGAAGAAATGCCAGAAATGGACTTATGTTTAATTGAAGGATCAGTTTGTTTACAAGATGAACACAGTCTTCACGAACTTCAAGAAGCAAGGAAAAAATCTAAATTAATTTGTGCATTCGGTTCCTGTGCTATGACCGGTTGTTTCACCACCTTTGCACGTGGTGGCCAACAAGCTCAACCTAAACATGAATCTTATGTACCAGTTAGCTCTTTAGTTAAAGTAGATTTAGCACTTCCTGGTTGTCCTGTTGCACCTGAAATGATTGCAAACGCTGTTGTTGCATTATGTAATGGTGATTTAGAATACTTACAACCTGCTATTGATAAAGCTGCTTGTAACACTGGATGTGGCTGTGACGTTTTAACTAACATCATCCGTAACGGATTATGTTCTGGTTGTGGAACTTGCGCTCTAGCTTGTCCAACAAGAGCTATGGGCTTTACTGAAGGTAGGCCTAGCTGTGACAGAGACAGATGTGTAAAATGCGGAACTTGTTACGCAATGTGTCCTAGATCATGGTTACCTATTAAAAGAATTAAAGAGGATACAGGATTATAGGGAGGAATGGATATGGTATTAGGTACTTATAAAGAAGCATTATCTGCAAGAGCTACTGATAGCAAAATTACAGATGTATCCCAAGACGGTGGAATTGTTTCAGCATTACTTTGCTACGCAATCGATGAAGGTCTCATCGAAGGTGCAGTTGTAGCTGGAACTCCTGATGACGATTGGAGACCTATTCCTACTGTAGTAACTTCTTCCGATGAAGTTATCGCAGCAGCAGGAACTAAATATTCAATGTCCCCAACTTTATCCGCTATTAAAGAAGCAACCCGTCAATACGGTTTAGAAAAATTAGGTATTGTAGCAACCCCATGTCAAATTCAAGGTTTAAGAAAAGCACAATCTTACCCACTTGCAAGATTTGTCGCAGGAAAAATCAGTTTAATCATCGGTATTTACTGTATGGAAAACTTCCCTATGGCTTCTCTTGAAACCTTCGCTACTTCCAAATTAGGATTTGACAGCTTAAACGATGCTACCAAAATGGACATCGGTAAAGGTAAATTCTGGTTAACCAAAGACGGAGAAGACAACGGTTTAGCTATTAAAGAAACACACGGATATGAACAAGCTGGATGTAACATCTGTATGGATTATGTTGCTGAATGGGCTGACGTATCAACCGGTTCAGTAGGATCCCCTGACGGATGGTCCACTGTTTTAACCAGAACTGATGCTGGTGAATCCGTATTTAAAGCTGCTGTTGATGCAGGTTTAATCGAAACCAAACCTATGGATGAAGTAAAACCTGGTCTTCCTTTACTTGAAAAATTAGCTAAAGGTAAAAAAGACAAAAACGGAAAAGAACGTGAAAGAAGAGCAAAAATGGGATTACCACTTCCTGTGGAATACTAATTCCACTTCTTTCTTTTTTATTTTTTTTAAAGTTAAATTTATAAGCCTTCAAAACAAATATTGTATTATTAATTTTACTTGGGGGCGAAAATATAAGATTCAATAAATTATTAATACTTATTTTACTTTTAATTGCTTTCACATCTGTCGGTGCCGCTTTTGCTGCGGATGGGAATGCAACTGATTTGTCTGAGGTTGTGCAAGACGATGAGGTTGCGGTTTCTGATTCACAAGATGTTATAAAGACAAGTGAAGATGATGCACTGGGCGTTGATTATTCAGATGTGATTACAGATAATTCCAGCTATATAAAAGCTGGCAAAGTCACAAAAAGATATAATAATGCTGTTGAATATTCAGCAACATTTTATGATGAAAACGGAACACCGTTAAAGGATACAATTGTTTTTTGCGGTGTTGATTCCATAATGTATGGTGTAAACGCCACTACAAATTCCAATGGTGTGGCTCTGTTTTTATTGCCTGTAAATAACGGTAATCACGATTTGTATCTTATGAATACTGTTGCTTTGGGCATCACTAAAGATACAATTAAGGTATTTAATGTTTTAACCGGAAATAAGGATTATAACCTTTACTTCAACAGTGGAAAATCTTATACTGTAAGGGTTTTCGGTGATGATGGAAAGCCTGTCGGTGCAAACAAGAAAGTTACCTTCACTGTTAACTTCAAAAAACATGTTGTAAAAACAGATAAAAACGGTTATGCAAAACTTAAAATTAATTTCCAGCCTGGAAGCTATCTGGTAACTGCACAGTACAATGATTACTATGTGGCAAATAAGATAAATGTAAAACCGACTATAATTCCTTTAACTCAATTTGGATCCAAAAAACTGTCAAAAACATTCAAATATAAGGTAAAATTACTTAACAATAAAGGTAAAGTCTTAAAAAATAAAAAAATTAAGATAAAGTTCAACAAAAAAACTTACACTGCAAAGACCAATAAAAAAGGAATCGCAACTTTTACTTTAAAGACACCTTTAAAAACAGGTAAATTCAATATAGTTTCCACATACGGTAAAGCAAAAGCTACTGCTCAATTATACAGATATTATATGAGATAAGGAGTTTTCTCCTTATTCTTTTTAAATTGTGGTTACTGTACAACCTTCTTTTTCTATTATTACTGTATGCTCCTTTTGACTTACAAAACAGCCCTGTTTTTCACGCAGAGGTGCATACGGATAGACTGCCATTGCATCTGACAGTTGCTTAAGGGCAATTCCACCTTTTCTCTCACCAAACTCGTCTGTAATCCATCTGCCTGAAAACGGCACATATCTGTGATTGTTTTGAATGTATTTCAGAACTTTCTGTGTACTTCTCATTCTGAAAGGCTTGTTGGCAAGATATGAGAATATGTAGTGGCCCGGTGCATCATTTACTATTCCTTCACCGTTGGTTGCAAAAGGTTCGATTGCTATGGCCTGGCCTTCATCCAAAACATAGTTGTCATTATTGTTGTAGTTTGGAATGGATATTCCTGCATGGAGGTTGTTCTGCTCCAAACTGTGGCCGGTTAAATTAAAAATCGGATTAAGATTATACTCTGATATTGCTTCATGAACGGCCGCTCCAATTTTAGAAACTTCAATTCCTGCCCTTGCGGTTGCGATTGCAGCTTCAAGACCTGCTGCTGAGGCTTCCACGATTTCTTCATGCAGGTTTATTTCATCCTGAGTGTAGTTTTCATCAATGTTTCCTCCGGCGATAACGGTTATTGCAGAATCGGCAATGTATCCGTCTATCATCGCACCCAAATCCAGTTTGACCATGTCTCCTGCTTTAAATTTGGTCTGGTCGCCAGCAGGGGAGGTGTAGTGTGCGGCAATTTCATTTATTGAAACATTGCAGGGAAATGCAATTTCGGCCCCTGCTTTTAAAATTTCACTTTCTACATAATTTACAACATCTATAACCAAAGCTCCATCCGTAATCATTTTTGAAGCTTCACTGCGAATATCGGAAACTATTTTTCCGGATTTTATGTATGATTCCATCATAAATTTTAACCTTCTGTAATAAATAATTAAATATTTAATTGATAAAGTTTATATAATATTTTATTGTATTATATTTTATATAAATTGGAGGTTATCAAATGGATGTCCCTACAATTCCTGACCAAATGTTTTTACTAATTGTTTTGGTCATTGTTGCAATTGTATTGATTATAATTGTTTTCCAATGGAGAAGAGTCGCACAATCAAAAAATTCAATTTTAATGCTTGAAAAAGAAATTGAACTTAAGAAAATGTCCATGGTGGAAAAAGACATTGAATCTAAAAGATTAATGGATAATCCAATTCCATTACCACAAGAGCAACAAGACAGTCTTTCAGCTATTAGGCAATCAACTACTGAAGTGAGAAGCAATGTAGGTTATCTTCACTCAGAAATCAATGAAAGGTTAGCAAGGCTTGAAGCTGAAACTGAACTGAAAAAATTAGAAAAAATGCTTAAAGAAATTGAAGCAAAAGAAGATAAACTTAAAAAAATGAATAAATAGGTGGTAAGATGGACGCAATGGAAGTAGTTGCTATTTTAATATTGATTGTAGCAATAGTTGTTTTGGTTTACTATTATTTATTAAACAGTCCGGCCACTATGGATAAATTACGTGGCTATGTGCCTACAACTGCTGATGCTCACATGAATGAGATACTGGGAAGATCTGGCGGAAATACAGAATATGATTTAACCAAAGAAGATCATCCTGCAGTTGATGGGGAATCTGAATCAGTAGGCAAAAGGATTAAAGTCAAGTTAAGCGACATTGATGTATCCGGCCTTAAATCAGATACATTTTCTAAAAAAATCGATGCTTTTTTAGATGAAAAAAGTGATCAGTTAATCAAGGATTGGTCATTAGCCACTACAAATGATTTGGAAGAGCTTCAAACTAAATTCGGTGAAACCACTGCCAATGTGGATAAGTTGGATAAAAGTTTCAATGAATTTAAGAAATCTTCTGAAGAGTTCCAAAAGGCTACTGAAGAAAAATTAAATGATTTGGATAAAAGAATCGAATCATTAGAAAATAATTAATTTTATTTTCTTTGATTTTTCTTATTTATAGTAAACTTTATATATCATTTAAATTATATATTATAAATAGTTGTAATACTATTTTTATCTTATAGCAGGGTGGGGTAGTCTGGTGATCCCGCGGGGCTCATAACCCCGAGATCCCTAGTTCAAATCTAGGCCCTGCTACTTTTAATTAATATTTTTCATGGCAAGTTAAAGACAGCTGCTGGTTTTTTATTAAACTAAGGAAACTCCGCCCATCACACAGAAACTACGGCGTTGAAAAACGTATACTGAGAAGTATGACTCTGGAGCAGAAACGACACGGCTTTTAATGGTAGACGATGATATTTAATTGAGGACATTAAAAGAAGCGGTGAAACGGCCATTCCGTAGGATGCAAGAGCAAAGGTGCCTATGACAACCTGTATGAGGCAAGGTAGCACGCTAAGATGAATGCTGTTAAACAGAAGGTGGGTTACTCTTAACAGGCCATGAGATATTAATTAATGAATTTATGCTTTCTAATTTTTTCACTATATTAGCATAAGATCTTAAAGATTAAAAATAGTTTTTATTGGCATTTTATGGCCTGCCAGGTCATTTCAAAGTTTTTCTCAAAAATTAAACCAATATCATCCTTTGGGAAATTTAACCAATAATATTGAGTTCCCATATACATGATATACAATGATTCTACAATGTTTTCAGTTGAAAAGCCTTGAGAGATTTCATTTTGCCTTTTGCCATCTTCGACAAGGTCTGTTAAAAACATTCTAACATCATTTCCTGTTTGCGAAATTATACTGTTAACGTCATCATTTGCATAGCCAATTGAGGTTAAAAGAAGTATTACACTGGCATAATTGATTTTTTCATTGATGCTTTTAATTTCCACACCTTTTATGTAGTGATGTAAAATATAACATAATGTGTTATGGATTCTGTCTTTTGATGAACCTTCAAGGGTGATTTTATCAAAATCGATTTTAATATACTCCACCATATACTTTTGCAGAATTGCTTCAAATATGTCGTTTTTATCTGAAAAATGATAATATATGCCACCTGTTGTCAGTCCGGTACAATTTCGAATTTCACTAATTGAAATATCAACTGAGCCTTTCTCCAATATTAATTTTAGTGTTTTTTCTACAATCAGGTCTTTAGTGTTCATCTTACCACTCGTGTTTTTAAGTTAATTAATTATTCTCGGAATCTTATCTTTTCCCATTCCAAATTAAAATTATCTTCAAAGTCTGAAGTCATGTCATCAATTAAAAATACTTCCCATTTATATTGAATTCCCATGTACATGATAATTAATGACTCTACAATGTCGTCTGTTGAGTAGTCTTGTCTAATTTCTCTGTTTTTTTGACCTTCCTCAATAATATCTGTGAGAAATTCTCTCAAATCTTTTAGAATACTGTGGGTTAACTCCATATAATTTTCATAAGCAAATCCGTTCCCGGTTAAAACCAGCAATACTGATCTGTAGTCTATTTCATCTTCAAACGATTCAATCATGATTCCGGTTTCTTTCTGCTTACAAATTTCAGCCATGACATCGTGGATTTTCTCTTTTGCATTTCCCTCTATCTTTCTGAGTTTGTCTATATTGAATCTGTAATAATTCATATAATATTTTTCAATAATTTCATCATATATTTCTTCTTTATTTGAAAAATAGTGGTATATTCCACCGATAGCAATTCCACTGGAGGTACTGATTTCTCTAATTGAAACGATGGAGTTTTGTTTTTCAATCATTAATTTTAAAGTATTTTCTAAAATTAATTGTTTTGTATTCATACATTTAACTATTTTATATTTTATAGTTATTAAATCATATGGAGAACGAATGTTCTGTTTGTGAGTAAAATTGATTTTAAGAACGAATGTTCTGTTAAATCTGAAAATAATTATTAACTTTACAGTTTTTGCTCATTAAACAACAATAAACTTTATAAAACCATGAATTGATAAATATTTAATGAGGAAAATATTGGACATCTACGATTAATATTTTCTTAAAATTTTTGTATTGGATGGGGGATTAATAAGAAGGAAACTTAAAAAGCCACGGGATTTGTAATGGTGGTAACTGCTTGTCTCTTGCAGTTGTATTTATTGTAAGATTGTGGCTTAATCAGGTAATGAGAGTTCATATCTCATTTCCTTTTTTAATAATTCTTCATTAATTTCTCATTCAATGGGGGTATTTAAAAATGAATACGAAAACGATTGGGGTATTGCTGATACTACTTGTAATGTTTATAAGTATCGGAGCAATTTCAGCGGCCGATACTAATGAAACATTGATGGAGGAAGTCAGTGATACAGAAATAGCAACGACATCTGTTGTTGTTGATGAGGACAACGCCATTTCGCTGGAGAGTGAAAGTGGTGGAGATGTTGAAATTAATGTAACTGACAGTCGAGATGAAATATCAACTAATGAGGTGAAGGTAACTTCCAAATCAACTGAGGTGCTTTCCGCTTCAAACGATGATGTGCTTAAATCCTCTAGACCGTTTCATTTTAACGGCAATACATATGAACATTTAGATGATACTATTGCTGCCGCTATTGAGGCGGGTGGAGGAACAATATATGTTGAAGATGGTACATACTACACTGATCCTGAGGATGATTGTAATTTTGAGATTAGTGGAGGTAAATCTATAACAATAACAGCATATAATCCTGGAGGAGTTACTTTCGAATCCGATGACAATGATTATTTGTTTATTATAACTGGTGTAGATACACATATTGTATTCAATTACATAAACTTCAAAAAGGGATCAGCAATAGACGGTGGTGCCTTTGAAGTGAGAGATAGCGGACAATTGACATTGAACAACTGTATCCTGACCGAAAATAGAGCAAGTGATTATGGTGGAGCTGTATCTGTGAAGGATCGTGGTTCATTTATAGCTCACAATTGTCATTTCACAAATAATTGGGCGGAAGATGATGGTGGAGCCGTCGCTTCTGAGGAAGATGGTAGTGTTACACTTGAGAATTGTTATTTCGAGGGCAATACAATAGGTAAGGATAAAATTGAAAACGATTTTGGATATGAAGATGGCGCAGGTAAACCTGGAACTTGGAGTATTACTAATTGTCTATTTAAAGGACATGGTTCCCTTGAAATTGAGGTAGACGCTCCTTCTAAATCAGTGGAAATAACTCCTAACGTTGATGATGATGTAAATTTAGTGGTTTTATATAAAGATGGTTCTTATTGTACTGAAAAACCTTGGGCTAGTTTCCATTCTGTAGAATTCACTGATCTTGAAAAAGGAACATATACAGTTTACATGATGAAAGATGATGAAAGAAGATACGAGTATCCTAATACTTCTTTTACTATTATAGAACCTTATTTTGTTTTAGACGATAAGGACGTATTTGAATATTTAAGTGACGCTGTAAATGCTATTCCTAATGGTGGAAGCGGAGTAATTACTGTTGAAGGTGGAACTTACACAGATTATCGTAATTTTAACGTGCAGATTAGAAATAAAGTAGTAACAATTAGGCCTAAAATTATTTCTGAATATGAGGATACTGTCACTTTTGAAGGTAATTCTCAAACTTATCTGTTGGATGTAGGTTCTAACGCCCAACTTATCTTGGAAGATATAATTATAACAGGTAAATTTTTAAATGCTGCATTAATATTCACTAGCAATTTGGAGTCTTCCATTACAGATTGTGAATTTAATAATATTAAAAATTCTCAAAATCAACCGGGAAATCCAATTAATGCTCGTAATTCAAAATTGGAAATTAATGGTACAACTTTTGATTTAAATGGTCAAATTATCTTAGAAAACACTGTTGCAGTTATTGATGATTGTATTTTCTCCAACAATACAGGTAATCAGGGTGGTGCAATTAATGCAAATCCTTCTTCAGATTTAACTGTTACCAGCTCACATTTTATCCGTAATGATGCTGATGATAAAGGTGGAGCAATATATGCTACCAATCTTAAAATGGAGGATACTGAGTTTTTACTAAACACTGCTGAAATTGGAGGAGCTGTTTATATAACTGATTA
Organism: Methanobrevibacter sp.; assembly: GCF_045541095.1. GTDB lineage: Archaea > Methanobacteriota > Methanobacteria > Methanobacteriales > Methanobacteriaceae > Methanocatella. Next base: position 9,005 of record NZ_JAZQIJ010000203.1, on the reverse strand, counting down.
CACTGACAGCCTCATTAATATTACCTACTGTGTTTTTGATACAAATGTTGCAACCACTTCTAGAAACATTCACTCTGAATCACTCACAAGGAAATTTGATTTGCAGTTCAATGAATATGATGTGGATTTAAAAATAATTAAAAAAGATGCTTCATATGGTCAGGATTATATTCTTGATGGTGTTTTTGACTGGGGTTCAAATTTAAATAATACTGTTACTCTTTTATCAGGAATTATGGATGAGGATAATATTTTCGGAGAAGTGGTTACTGTTGAAGATAACAAATTTAATATAAATCTCGGAGTGCTGACCGGTGGAACACATGAATTGACCATGGCCGGAATGTATACTCAGGAAGACAGTGCTGACCATTTCTATACTCATGATTATTATTCTGATTTAAATGGAAACGAATTCTATTTATTAAATCCGGCTTATCAAAAAATAGTGATTGACAAAGCTGTAATATTATTGAATCTTGAGGTAAAAGATGTATTTATACCTGAAATACCTGTTTTAAATGTTTATGCTAACTGGGATAATAATTATACAATTTTCATTGGAAATAAAAATTATAAGCTTGAAGTTGTAAACGGTAAAGGTAGCATGCAGCTGACTGGCCTTGATTTAGGTAATTATTCAGTTGTTGCTATGCGTGATGCTGATGAAAACTTTAATCTTGCTATGAATTTCACTACTTTTTCCGTAAGTAAAATCTACAGCAACTTCCTCGTTGCAAGTACAAATGTGGAATACGCTACTTTGGCGGAAGCTGTGGCCAATTCCGATAACGAAGATTCAATATTTGTTAAAAGCGGCACATATAAAGAAACAAAAGTTGTAATAACCAATAAGACTTTAGATATTATTGCAGTGGATGATGTTATTTTTGATGCTCAAGATGGAGATGCAAATTTCATAATTATCAATGAAAATTCTGAAGTCTACATTTATGGTATAGCATTCAGAGGAATTCACAACAGAAATACAAATTATGGAGCTATAGTCAATCACGGGGCTCTTTCAGTAACTTCATGTAATTTTACAGACAATAAGATTACAAAGACATCATTTGCTAAAAATGGTGGAGCAGCTATATTCAGTGATGGTGAGTCACTGGAAATTGACAACTGTAATTTCATAAACAATGTCGCTCCTTTAAAAGTAAGTACTGCAGCAGTCACATCCCTGGGTTATGAGGATATTTCAATCACAGATTCCAAATTCATAAACAACACTGCACGTGAAGGAGGAGCAGTTCACTTTGAAAACATAGCTCAATTTGAACCAGCAATCATTTCATGTGAGTTTGAACAGAATACTGCAGTTAAAGGATCTGCAATATATGTTGGAAACAATTCCAGATATGCATCTGTAAGCCTATCCAATTTCGCGAAAAACAACATCAAAAATAGTTTAGGAGAAAAAACCCAACTTGAAGGTGGAGTAATATATGTCAATGCCAACACTACTGATGTAACTGTGGATATTTCATTATCCAATTTTGAACAAAACTCCAACAGTGATGTAGACGGCGGAGCCATATGTCTTGATGGAAGTTCAGATGCTTACATTAGCAGCTGTGTCTTCAATAACAATAGTGGTAAGTTGGGTTCTGCAATTTTAATCAAAAACCCTTATGATAAAAAGCTCACATTATTGGTAGACAGCAGTCTCTTTACTGATAATCATGCAACAACTGGAGCTGTTGCAACCTCTCCTAGAGTTACAGCACTCTTTGATGAATGTATTTTTGCAAATAACACTGGAGAAAACCGTAATATTTACAGCAATGGATTTACAGTAGCTCATGATACTGTTTTTGACGTTAACAATGCTAAATTAAGTGCGTTATCTGTTGCATATGGTAATGAGTCAATAATAAAAGGTACAGTAGACGTCGGTGCAAATATCTACTCAGCAGCAAATTTAACAGTTGCTGGTGAAAATGTCATTGTAGAAGTTGAAAACAATAAATTCACTTATAATGCAGGTGTATTGAATCCGGGTAAATATACTGCTGTTTTAAACAATATTGTAGATATGAACAATAATACCTACGTAATGGACAGCATATCCGTAAATTTCAAAGTTAACCGTGTAGGTATTGAATTTAATGTTTCTGTTGAAAATATTACCTATGGTGAAACCCTGAAAGTTGTTGAAACACTTCCTTCTACCGCTGCAGGTACTATAAGTTACCAATTTAATGGAAAATATTACACAAAAGATGAACTCGAATCATTGAAATTAGATGCAGGAAAATATGTCCTTATAGCTAGTTATAATCATGAAGATTTCGCACCTTCATCTTCCGTAATTAATTTTGAAGTATATAAAGCAAATCCAACAATATCTGTAAGGGATGTGGAAGTAGAAGATAATGGTACCGTAATTGTAAACATTGAAACAAATGTACCATCAATTTACACAATAGAAATTGGAGATTACAAAACTGATAAATTTATCAACGGTAGCAGAGCTGTTGTAATAGATAAAATATTTGAACCTGGCACCTACACAATCAAAGTAACTTCACAGGAACGTGTAAACTACATATCAAATTCCACTGAGGCCACTTTGAAAGTCACTAAAACTCTTGGAGCATTCGCATTAAGTGCCTCTAATAAAGTCACATCTCCAAATAAGGCTATCATTGGGGTTTCAGCTCCGGAAAATTCAGTAGGAAATATCACATACACAATTACAGATTCAAATAAAAATGTTGTTAAAACACTAACCCAATCCTGCAGGGACGATTTAATCGTTTCAGGTTTGGATGCTGGAGACTATGAAATCAATGCAGTATTTGAAGGTGATGATTTATACTATTCAACCAGTAATATCAAAATGGCCCCATTATCCATTATGAGGGCTGCAAATAATGAAGATATTCGCACTTCTGGTGAAGATGACTACTTTGATGATGAATATTATAACTATCCATTCATATACCAGGAAGATGAAGATTCAGATTATGAATATTATGAAACCCTGGAAGAAGCAATAGATGCAGCTTCACTAATGGGAGGAATCATTACAGTTAGAGGCGGTACCTATTATTGGGAAGATGGAAACGCTGGTATTGATATTGAAGGAGAATTAGAAATAACAATCAGAGCATTTGAAGGCGAAGAGGTTATTTTTGACTGTCAACATGAAAGTGACTTCCTGTATTTATCATATGATACTGAAGTTGAGATAATTGAGACAGTTCCACCTATTCCTATCGTATATACTACAGAAGGCCCTACAATTACTCTTGAAAACCTTACCGTAATCAACGGATATGCCGTCAGTGATGGTGCAGTTATCGAAATGGATGCTGGTATTTTAACATTGATGAACTGTAATTTCTACAATAACGATGCTGAATATGGTGGAGTAATATATATCGGTTCACTTTCTTCAGATCAGGATGCAGATGTCATTGCAGTTAACTGTACATTTATAAACAATACCGCAAGATCTGAAGGTGGAGCAATCTACATTTCAGAAGGTCTTGAACAGTTCGTATCCGCATCATTTTATGGATGTACATTTTTAGATAACTACCAGGGCGAAGATGATGAGAGAACTATGAATTACTTTGCTGGTGATGCTGCTGATGAGATAGTTAAGAAAGCTTGTATATTTAACGGCAAAGGCACTGCAAACACTATAATAGATAAGATTAACCAGACAGTTACTGTTATAGGTACATCTGAGGATACTTTTGATTCAATCGTTTTAATGTACTTCGATTATGTACCATTATACTCAATTTACAATAACGGTTCCCAGAGTTTCAATGTCACTTTTGAGGACGTAATGGGCGGAAACTACACTGTAGGTGTAATGAATGACCATGACCTCAATACATATATCTTTAAAAATACAGCATTTGAAATGAAAGTGCCAAACTTCATCATATCCGAAGATGAGGTATATGAAAACTTAACAGATGCTATTAATGCTGTTGAGGAAAATGGTATTATTTATGCAAATTTAAATTATCATATTGATGAGCATATGGAAATTGTGTTCAACAAATCCTTCACCCTTAAAAATTTCAGAGACCGTATGGTTGTTTTCGATGGAAACAGCACAAACTGGTTCTTTACAGTACCTGAAGGATATAATGTTGTAATTGAAAACATTGAGTTTGTTGATGGAGGCATAAAAGATCATGCATCAATTGAAAATTACGGCAGTTTAACACTTAAAAACTGTACATTCACCGCTTTTGAAACAGAATCAATCATATACAATTCAGGTTCCTTAAATATAACAGACGGCGTATTTTCACTAAATTCCATTAATAATGCTATTGTTTTAAATGATGGAGAATTATTCATCAATGGAGTTGAATTCTCAAGCAATGTCATAAATACAAATTCTGTTGTGTACAACAATGGAAATGCAGTAATTGTCGCTTCCAATTTCACAGAAAACATCAATAATGGAAATGGTGGTGTAATATATAACAAAAATAAATTATCTATTGATGGCACTGTTTTCAATGAAAATGAAGGTAAAGACGGTGGAGTCGTTTATAATGAAGGAACATTAGAAGTCTTAAACTCTGATTTTGAAGATAACACTGCAAACGGATATGGTGGTGCAATTTTCAATGACGGTGAAGCAAACATAGACAATTCATCATTTAGTGGAGGTTTCAGTGCAAAAGATGGTGCTGCCCTTTACAATAATAATATAATGGTTGTGAATAATTCCACATTAGTCGCAAATACCGCAACAGGCAATGGTGGGGCAATCTACAACAACAAAACATTGAAACTTACAGATTCCTTCTTTGGAATTAACTTCGCTTATGAGCTTGCAAACATTTACAATGCAGGTGATATTCAAGAATTCACTGGAAACACATTTGATTTCTATGATGTGATATTATACGTACCGGATGGAGAATACGGCATTCCTACAACAATTACAGGTACACTTGATCCTCAATTCAACAAGGATATTCAATTAATATTACCTGGATTTGTTAACTATCAAGATGCTACAGTTACTGTTACAGACGGAATATTTGAATATAATACAGGCATTTTACCAAAAGGCGCTTATGACGTTATATTGAATGAAATCATTTATGACACAAACGGCAACGTTTATTATGGTGAAGCAATAACCGACAGACTTGTTGTAAATAAGGCGAAAGTCTACATCAATCTGACTGTAGATGACATTATCCTTAAGAATGCAGATAAAGCTACTCCAGTTTTAAAAGTCAACGCAAGTAAAAACGGAACATTCCAGCTTCTCTTCAATAATAAGTTAACAACTTTCACTATTGCTGGCACTCAAGCTGAAATAGAATTGGACAGTGTTGGAGAAGGAAACTACAGCGTAATGGTTGTCCGTGAAGGTGATGAAAACTATGATGATGCAGCAAGCACAACTACATTCACTGTAAGCGAATATTTAGGTAATTTCATTGTCAACAGTACTGGTGGAAAATTCGATACATTGGCTGAAGCTGTCGAAAATTCTACAGCTGAAGACATTATTTATGTAATGGAAGGAAATTACAGCGGTGAAGGTAATGCCGGAGTGACTGTTTTAGGTAAAAAACTAAGCATAATTCCAATAGGCGTTGTTGTATTTGATGGAAACTCAACCACTTCAAAATTTTTGATTGTTGAAGAAGACTCTGATGTTACCATTAATGATATCATATTCACTGGATTTAATGGCTGGCAAATTCTTGAAAACAGCGGCAACTTGACTGTTGATGGATGTACTTTTGTCAATAACACTTTATATGGAATAATGATACTCTGTGATGGTGAAAATTTAAACATTGTTGGATCCGAATTTTATGACAATATTGTAGGATCTGGCATCATCGTAAGTCAATCTAAACTTATCATCATTAATGAATCATCATTTGAAAACAATATAGTCAGGGATCATTCCACCTCCCTTATTCATATAATGCAAACAAATTCAGTAAAAATTATATCAAATGAATTTGTTGAAAATGCAGTAAACCCGAGAATTGCTATCCTTGAGGTTACAAATTCTGAAGATGTTCTCATTGATTCCACATTTGTCAACAACACTCAAGGTAAAAATGTTATTCGTGCAATAGATAATTCTAACATAAATATTGAAAATTCTATATTTACCGGCAATAACATGAGCTACATAATTAACTTAAATGATAATAATCAAATTATCAGAGAATGTATATTCACAGATAATACTGCTATAAATGTTGTTTATAGTGACGACGATAAACTATATGTTATTGGATCCACATTTTCTGCTAACACACTTTCAGGCAATGGTACATTATACCTTATAACAAAAGATGTTACCCTCGATGACTGTTTGTTTGCAGAGAACAAGGCAGACAACTATAGAAACATCTATAGTGAATTCTATAGTGAATTCTATACTAAAATCAGCAATACAACATTTGATGCTATAAACGTTGATTATAATGTTAGTGACATTGACTATGGACATACTGCGAAAATTAATGGTACTATTGACATAGGTACAAACTTCGACTTCAATGTCAATATAAACATTAACAACAATGTCATTTCAGTCTACGCAGTTGACAATAAATTCGCCTGCAGTTTAAGAGATTTAACAGGTGGAGACTATGATGTGGTATTAAATGCACAAAACAGAGATTCAAACACATTTGTATTTAATCAAATAACCAAAACATTCACTGTTAATCGTATAGATCCTGAATTGAAAGTTACAATATCAAATATTACTCAGGGTGAAAAATTAGATATCAATGTGGAGCTCATCAATAATGCTACCGATAAGATTCTCTATCAATTGAATGGAATTTGGTATAGTGAAGCTCAACTGGAAAATATCACATTGGATCATGGTAATTATTTAGTTGCAGTAGCATATAGTGGAAATAAAAACTATCTGCCGGCTACTAAACTGGTTAATGTTGAAGTTGACAAAATCACTCCAAAAATAACTGTAAGTGATGTTGAAGTTGACTATGGTGAAGATATTAAAATTGATGTATCTGCTGATATTGCGGATTATTATACTGTATTTATAGACAATGGTTACAATGAATCAGTTTCATTATACGTTGATAATAATGCAATATTTACATTCTCAAGTGCAAACTTCAAACCTGGTAGATATGAAATCAAAGTTTATAAATTTGAAACTGATGATTATAATGAAGCATTTGCCTATGCTAATTTAACAGTTAATAAAGCTAAAGGATTCTTCAATTTATCAAAAGATTTAATTACAGAGGGTGAAAATGCAACCATTAATGTGACAGTTCCGGTCAATGCATATGGAAACATTACATACAAGGTATATGACAGCAATATGGATGTGATTTACACTATCACACAATCATGTCTGGAAAATCTTACTGTTCCTAATTTGGCTGCCGGACAATATATTGTCACAGGTACTTATGAAGGCGATGATTACTACACTGCTGACTCAAGAGTCAATTCTAGCTTCATCTTCGTCAGAGGAATTGTAGATGTAAACATTACTGTATCCAATACAACTTATGGAGACGATGTCACTGTTACTATTAACAGTAAGGTTGATGGCGACTATATTGTTCATGTGGGAACTGAACAGATGGTGGTCACTGTTATAAATGGTACTGGAAATGTGTCTGTTCCTAATTTAACTGTTGGAAGTTATGCCGCTAATGTTACTATTGTTGATGGTAAATATTCAGCATTTAATGAAACAGTATTTAACGTGACTCCTAAATCCGTTTCAGTTATTGTTTCTGTTGAAGATATTTTCTATGATGAGGATGCTGTTGTTTTCGTTTATGGTGAAATTGACGGCGAATACATTGTAAGTGTATATGATCAGAATTACACTGTAAATGTTGTTGATGGTACCGGAAATATTACCCTTTATGATTTGGATCTTGATAAAGATATTTTAGTTTCTGTAACAATTGTTGATGGTAACTACACTGCATATAATACCACAACATTTAACGTAAATAAATTTAGCACTCCAATTGGATTGGATGTCGCAACTGGAGAAAACAATGTGACAATGACTGTCACTGTTAATGATGCAGCAACTGGTCTTGTCAAGTTCCAAGTAACTGGTGAAGAGGAATACACTCTCTATGTCGATGTAATTGATGGTAAAGCAGTTCTTGAAGATATTCTTGAAACTGGTGATTATACAGTAATCGCAACCTATATGGGTGATTACAGATTTAATACTAACATCACTTATGAGGATTTCACTATCAGAGGTCACATTAAGAAGGATACCCCTATTTCTGCTAGCGCTGAAGTGGTTGGATACAGAGTTACATTGACTGTGAATGTTGATGAAAACGCTACTGGATTTGTAAGGTTAGCTGTTGGTGGTACTGTCGCTAATATCGAAGTGGTTGATGGTGTCGCAAAATTAACAACTAATTTGCTTCCAAATAGTTACTTTGTTGATGTTACTTATCTTGGTGATGATGACTTCAATATGAACACTACTAGTGTGACATTTACTGTAACAGAAATTTCCAAGGAAAATACCACTATTGATCTTAACATTATTGCTGGTGAAGATACTGCTTTAATTATAGTTGATTTGAATAAATCTGCAACTGGTTTGGTTAAATTCTATATGTTAGGTAAGGAAACCGGTGAAGAGTATACTATGTATATGGATGTTATTGATGGTCATGTTGAAACATTTACTAACAGCATTGCACCTGGAAACTACACTGTAGTTGCTACATACATGGGTGATTCAGTATTCAATACCAATACTACATCCAAAGATGTTGAAATCATTGGACACGTAATGAAGGATACTCCAATTGATGTAACAGTTGAAACTAATGCAAACAGAGTTATATTGAATGTTAAAGTTGATGAAAATGCTACTGGATTTGTTGAAGTCAAATCTGGCGATAGTGTATCTAATATTGCATTGGAAAATGGTGAAGGTACATTAGCAATTACATTGCCTTATGGAAGCTACACTTTAGATGTAACTTACCTTGGTGATG
>NZ_JAZQIJ010000202.1:0-12164 GCF_045541095.1 Methanobrevibacter sp. | reverse complement strand
GTATAAACTTATAATTTTATGAGCATAAATTTTTAAAGTTTATTTTATTTTGTTGTGATGTTTGTTTGATATGTTAAATTTTATAAACTATTTTTAAATGCAATATTTAAATATGATTAACATATAATATGTATTATAGAATAAAATCGTATTTTATCTTAACTAAAAAATCAAGTTAGTTAAATGGGTTAGATATCATGTATAAAGATGAAATGATACAATTACATCAATTTTTAGTATATGTTTTAAAATATTTAGCAGAAGATGACCAAATTACCAATGACTGTAGCGAATATATCACACTCAAAATTAGCCCACATCATATTCATAAGACTAAGGCAGAGCACAAGCATGCGATTTTTGTCCTGTGTAAGATTATTGCTCAGCTAATTGCTGATAAGGATAACAATTCTATTCCTGAAAACGTTCGCAATTCCCTGGCTGACTTGGTTAGAAGATCTGAAAATGAACTCAACTCTAACTAATTTTTTTACTTTTTTACATATTATTTCTTTTTAGAAAAATGAATAATGGCTGTTTTTTTAAATCCAAAATTTTAAAAAGTTTTATTAACTAGTATTAATTAATATATTTTAATATTAAATTAACGCGCGTGATATTTTGAAATCTTTTGAATTTTTATCTAAAAAAAGAGAGGAAAAACCTAGAAATTGTGGAATAACAATGGTTTTGGACAAAGGTTTAGGACTTCAAACCGCAGAAAGCCTAATGGACATATCCGGTGAATACGTGGACTATCTGAAATTCGGCTGGGGAACATCAATAGTTCATGAGCAGGACATCATAAAATCAAAGGTCGAGATGTACAAGGCCCATGATATAACTCCATATACCGGAGGAACACTTTTTGAGCTTGCATATATGCAGGACAAACTTGAAGACTTTTTCATCGAAGCCCGCGCTCTTGGCTTTCCGGCAGTTGAAATATCCGACGGTTCCACCAGCATAGCTCATGAAGACAAGCTGGAATGCATTGAAATGGCAAAAAATGATGGATTTGAAGTATTGTCTGAAGTAGGTAAAAAAGACCCTGTTCTTGATAAGGAACTCACATTGGATGAAAGGATTGAATGCATGAAAGATGAACTTAATGCAGGTTCCTCTCTGATTATTGTAGAGGCAAGGGAAGGCGGAAAAAACATAGGAATTTTCGATCAGGCAGGAAACGCCAAGGAAGATGAAATCGACTATATCCTTGATAATTTCAATGGTGAAAAACTGTTATGGGAAGCTCCAAACAAGGACCAGCAGGTATTTTTCATACTGAAACTTGGAAATACTGTCAATCTTGGAAACGTTTCCAGTGATGACATAACCTCTCTTGAAACCCTAAGAAGGGGTTTGAGGGGAGACACATTAGGTAAAATTTAATATGTTTCTTTTTGAATAATTTATAACTTGGCAGAGGTAAAACAAATTAAGGAGAGTAGTAAATTGAAAACTAGAAGTATTGGCCAAATCAATCAGAAGATTGAGGACGGAGAAGCTAATATTTATACGGCAGAAGAGTTTAAAAAGCTCATCAAAAAGGGTGATGCGCCAAGCTTTGATGAAGTTGATGTTGTAACTGCAGGAACCTGCGGTGTGATGAGCGGTACGGCGGCAATACTTAACTTCATAGTCAGCGAACCAGGTGAATTTATCAGAGCCCGTGAAGTATTTTTAAACGGAGTTCCGGCATATGCGGGACCTTGTCCGAACGAATGGCTCGGATCATTGGACGTGATTCTTCACGGAACAGCACATGCAGTAGAAAATCATAGCTATGGTGGAGGATTCCTTCTCAAAGAACTGCTTGAGGGAAAACCGGTAGATGTCCATGTAGAAAGCGTTGAAGGAAAAACAATTGAAAACACAATAACAATTGATGACATTGCAAGAGGTCAAATAATAGGAACACGTATGGCATTCAAGAACTACACCGCATTTGTAAACTCTTTCAGGGAACCTGTCAGTTCAATATTTTCAGGCATTCCTCTTGAAGGAAACCTGTCGGGAATAACATTTTCAGGCTGCGGAGCATTGAATCCTCTTCAGAATGATGTTCCTCACAATGTAATTAAGGAAGGGTGCAGGATATTGCTGAACGGTGCTGAAGGTTATATTTTAGGTGATGGAACACGTTCCAGTCCTGAAAAACCGAATCTCATGCTGACAGCAGATTTAAAGCAGATGGATCCATATTATATCGGAGGATATAAGACAGGTGAAGGTGGAGAGGTTTATGACACTGTTGCAATCCCTATACCTGTAACCACCGAAGAGGTATACAATAATCTGCTTATTGGTGATGAGGATGTCAATCTGCCTGTTGCTGAAATCAAGGGCCGTCATTTGCCGGTCGGTGAGACAAATTATCATGAAATGTGGAAGGATTATGATTTGCGCCCGCAATTCAATGGAGATTCATGTTCAAAATGTGATGAGTGCAAAGTTGAAAATGTTTGCCCGACAAATGCATTCAGGGACAGGAAATTCAACATAGCCCTTTGTTTCGGCTGCGGACTGTGTTCACATTACTGCCGCCATGATGCATTTTCCATGAACACCGGAGATGTTGATTTAGAAATCAACGGAGAAATGGTTAACATTCCAATCATCTGCAGGCAGTCAGACAGATTAAGAGCAAACAAATTATCTTTAAAACTTAAAAAAATGATAGAATCAAATGAGTTTAAACTGTAGGTGGTTTATATGGTTAGCCAACAAAAGATAACTGACTCACCGATAGATTTTGCCGAGCAAATCATCAGGGATGTTAAAAACTCAAAGGATGACGGGGTTTTAAAGTGCGTACAGTGCGGAATGTGCACATCAACATGTCCTGCAGCTCGCCACTCAGATTATAATCCCCGAGATATAATCGAGAGGGTGCTGGAAGGTGATGAAACAATCATTGATGATGACAACATCTGGAATTGCTTTTATTGCTATACCTGTCACAGCGTATGTCCTGTGGGAAACAGCGTATGTGAAGTAAACCAAATCCTGAAGCAGTTTGCGATAGCCCATGAAGTCGGATATGACAAGTTATACGAATACATGGGTTTTGCCGATTCATACTTCACCGCAGCCATAGGAGCCATTCCCGAAATATTTTTCGAAGACATTGATAGGGATGTTCCTGGATGGTGGGATTTCAGACAGAATCTTGATGAAATTCGAAGTGAACTGGATTTGAATCCTCCATTGATGCCTCCAAAGGATGTTATTGATGAGGTAAGTACAATATTAACAATCACAGGTTTTAAAGAAAAAATCGAACGGATAAGGGCTTCACAGGAGGAAGAGATATGAAAAACGTTCCTGATAAGGATTTGCTTCTGTTTCGAAGTTGTCTTGTAAGCGTTGAATATCCTGGTGTTGAAGCGTCTACCAAATTCGTTTTTGACAAGCTGGGAATTGACTATGCAATTTCAGAAAAGCAAACCTGTTGCACAGGCCTTGGCCATTATTCGGATGTTTTCAGCCAGTTGGATACTACTGCCATCGGGGCAAGGAATTTCCGTATTGCACGTGAGATTGGAAGGCCGAACCTTGTGATGATGTGTGCAACATGTTATGCGATAAACAAAAAGTCAGTGAAACTTCTAAACAAAAAGGATGATTTGAGGGATGAAATAAACAGACTATTTGACGAAAACGGTTTAAGTCACCTTAAATATGAAAAGGATGATTTAAAACCAACAGAAAATATTTTTCATGTCGTTGATATTCTATACGGTAAAAAGGATGAAATCAAAAAGCATATCAAATATGATTTGAGTGACTATACCATAGCGTCTCATCACGGATGCCATTACTGCAAGGTGCACTATGAGGACACAATAGGTGGTGTAAGGGATCCGAATATCATTGATGAGCTAATAGAGGAATGCGGATGCAAAACAATAGGCTGGTATGACCATAAGAGGGCTACATGCGGAACAGGATTTAGACAAAGATATTCAAACCCTGAACTGTCATTTACTGCAACTGCTGATAAGATGAATGCAATAGCTGATGAGGAAGTGGACATTCTGGTTCATTTATGTCCTAACTGTCACATTCAATTTGACAGGTATCAGCATCTGATTGGTGAACGTGAAGGAAGGAATTTCAGAGCAATCCACCTGAATATTGCACAGTTCATTGCGATGGCGATGGGTGGTGATTTTGATAAGGTTATTGGTGTTAAGGCACATACTACTCCAATTGATTCTGTTATCAAGGATTTGAAGGAGGTTGAAAAATGAGAGATGATTTAAAAGTTGGCGTGTTTTTATGTGAATGTGGGGGAAATATTTCGGATACAATTGACTTGGATGAAGTAAGGGAAGCTCTTGATGTTGAATTTATCGGGCAGTTTGAAAATTTATGCTCCCTGAACGGTCGTAAAATTATTCAAAATGCAATATTCGACCAGGATTTGGACAGAGTAGTCGTTGCAGCATGCTCCCCGATAAGCCATGAAAAGACATTCCAGGATTATGTAAAACCTCTAAATCCTTATCTGATGGATATGGCCAATATAAGGGAACAGTGTTCATGGGTACACTCCGATAATGATAAGGCAACCCAAAAGGCCATAACACTAATCAACGCTTCAATCGAAAAGGTAAAGCAGTCTGATGCGGTTGATCCGATATATTGCCAGACTCCCGATGAAGTTGCGGTAATCGGTGGGGGAATTGCAGGAATGAATGCCGCACTGTCTCTTGCAAAGCAGGGAAACAAGGTAACTCTCATAGAACAGTCTCCATCAATTGGAGGCCATATGGCCAAGATAGGTAAGGTATTCTCTCCGGTCAAGATAGCTGAAGAATGCGGAATGTGTCTTTTAAATCCAATCCTTAACGAACTTGTCTGGAACGATAATATTGAAGTCATGACAAACACCAGGGTAATAGAATCTGAAAGAAGGGCAGGAACATATAACCTGATTTTGAAACAGTCCCCAAGGTATGTCGACACGGAAAAATGCATTGCCTGTGGAAAATGTGCTGAGGCATGTGAAGTTGAAGTTCCAAACGACTGGAATGATAATCTATCCACAAGAAAAGCTATTTACAGGCCTTTCGGTCAGTCATATCCTGAATCATACGTAATTGATATGGACAACTGTACAAAATGCAGTAACTGTGTCAAGGCATGTACAATGAGAGCAATCAAGCTCAGGGGTAAAACTGAGAAAAAGCTTCTCCAGGTAGGTTCAATAATAGTTGCAACAGGCCATAAGCTGTTTGACATGGAGAAACGTCCAGAATACGGTTACACCAGATATGATGATGTCATAACACAGTCCGAGCTGGGCCGTATCACAGGAGTCAATGGTCCGACAAAGGGAAAGCTACTTAAGGCAAATGGGGAAGTTCCAAAACGTGTTGTCATGATTCAGTGTGTCGGTTCAAGGGATGAAAAGCCTGACGGACACAAGTACTGTTCAAAAATCTGCTGCACTGTCGCTTTAAAGAATGCCAATATCATCAAGCATAAATATCCGGAAACTGATGTTTTAATTTGCTATACTGATGTGAGAACTCCTGGAATGTTTGAAAAGTACTACAAGCATACTCAGGAAAATGAGGTCCGCTTCCTGAGGGGCCGACCTGGCGAAGTGGTTAAGAAAGGAGACAACTTCATAGTCAGAACAGAAGATACTCTCAAAGGGGAATTTGTTGAAATCGAGGCAGATATGGTTGTTCTTTCAACTGCAATGGAACCTTCTGACGGTACCCGTGAAATAGCTGAGATATTGAACATCGGAACTACAGAAGACGGTTTTATCAAGGAATCTCATCCGAAAATAAAACCTGTTGCAACAGATGTTCAGGGAATATTTGTCTGCGGAACGGCACAGGATCCTAAAGACATCACTGATTCAATCATGCAGGCAACCGCCGCAGCATCAAAAGTAAGTGAATATAACTACGGTGGTGTTGAAATCGAACCGTTCATTGCAGAAATAGATACTGAAAGATGTACCGTTTGTGGAGAGTGCATAAAACGCTGCAAATACAAGTCAATGAGCATTCAAAACGATGAAATTTACATAGACCCTATGAGCTGTACCGGATGCGGTAAATGTCTTGTAGGCTGTAAGCAAAGGGCTATTACGGTCAACGGTAATATTGACGAAAAGATTACCGCAACAATCAAGGGTGTCCTTTCCAAAAAACAAGACGGCGAGCGGATGATTCTGGTCTTTTTGGATAATATCGGTTATACTGCAGCTGACAACATCGGAGTTAACAGATTGTCCTACCCTGAATCAATTCATATCATCAAGGTAATTTCCGTTAACAGGGTACGTCCAAAGCACATCAAGTATGCGCTTGACAACGGTGCCGATGGTGTGTTCATCGGTGAATTCCCTGGTGATTTGATGTATGATGAGGTTGAACGTAAGGTTCATGGAGTAAAAGACAGGCTTGAGGAATTGGGTGAAAACCCTGAAAGAATCACATTCTCAAAAGTTTATATTCCGTACTTTACAGGTCTTGCCCGCAAATTGACGGAATTTGACAAACGGATTTGTGAACTGAACGAAATAGAATCATAAGCTTTTTGGAGTTAAATCTAAAATGCTTTTATCATTTAATATCGAAAAAAATGAAAATACTAGATATATATTATATCTAGTAAAAAATTTTTTTATTTAATTATTCAAGATATTTTAGAACTTCTAGACCTAAAGGTGTGATTTTATATAATCTGCCTTTTGTTGCTTGTTCGTTTAGGCATACTGCTAATTTTTTGCTTTTCAAACCAGATAATGCATTGGAAACTTGTGTTTCACGGAGATCATTTTCCCGTGCAATTTCACTTGGCATTTTCATGGTCTTTACTGCTTTTAGTGTTTTTGTTCTTGTTGGAGAAACTTTAATGTATCCTAATAAATAAAAAATTTCATTTTCCTCCATAATTGTGTTTTTTGAACTTAAAAAAACTAATAGTTGTCTATGAGGTATGTTCATTTAATGGATATCTTAATAATATCTTAAATTAATGTTTAAAAAAAGTAAAAAATGAAGCTATAAACTTATTTTATAGCGTTTATAAATCTGTCTCTAATTTCAATAGGGTCCAAATCGATTATAGGGGCTGATGAATTTCCTTCTTCAGTTTCATAAACGATAAAGCTTGCATCTTCGCTTTTAATGATTTCTTTCAAATCGATATCCTCGAATTTGAAGCTGTTTTTAAACCCTACGCTTTTAGCGATTTCACATAAATCCAAAAGCTGTGCATAGGTGTCCTGATTTCCTGTTGAACCGTATGCGCCGTTGTCAATTACAATCCAGGTGAGGTTGCAAGGATTGTTTGCAAAGATTGTTACAAGTGATCCCATGTTCATCAAAAGAGATCCGTCTCCATCTATAACGACAATGTCTTTGTCTGGTCTTGCAAGAGCAAGTCCAAAGCCGATTGATGAAGCAAGACCCATTGATCCGATCATATAGAAGTTTTCATCTCTGTCTTTGATGTCATACAGTTCCCTTGATGGAAATCCGATATTGCATATAATCAATTCGTCATCAATATGTTTCATTATCTCTTCAATAGCTTCTCTTCTTGCCATGATATCACCAGTATTTGATTTCAAGAAGTATGCTTACAGGCCTTCCTTCTTCTACGGATAAATCCCATGCAGTTTTGATATCCTCATATGCTCCTTCGGGATTTCCCGGCTTGAAGAACTTGAAATCCATTGCTTCCAATATCCTTGGTGTTGACTCTCCCATTGGAACCTGGCCACATATGTTTTCGCCTTCTGTTCCCCTGTGGCTCATTATCATGAGCATAGGCATTTCATACAGCTCCATCAATGACTTCAGGGCATTGATAGAGTTTCCAAGTCCGGAGTTCTGCATCAGTATGGCCGGTTTTTTGCCGCCGAGGTATGCTCCGGCACATATTCCGATTCCTTCCTCTTCACGTGTAACGGGAATGTGAGTTATATCATCATCCTCATCAAGCATGACAAGTAATTTTGATAGGTTTACACATGGAACGCTTACGATAAAGTCAATTCCGATATCTTTCAGTGCATTATAAACTGCTTCGCTACTGTCCATTTTATCACTTCACTTTTTTTATATTAAATTTATCTTATAAAAATGTATTCAAATTAGTATTATTCAGTATTTTTTAATTTTTTATGAAGAAAACTATTATATTTTCAATTTAATTAATGTACATTTTATTGGGTTAATTTTAATTAATAGTAACCTATTTATTTAACTAATAACTAATTATTAATCATGTTTGATAAACTACCAATTTCTTCCGAAACTGAAAAGATTTTAACCAAATCTTTGGATGAGGCAATCACTGTTGAGGAAGCAAATCACTTAATGAATATTAAGGGTTCTGATCTGTACCCCTTACTAGCAACAGCAGACTATTTAAGACAGCAAATCGTCGGAAACGACGTTACATTCATTAATAATTGTAATATTAACATTACAAACATTTGTACAGTCAGATGCGGTTTTTGTGCATTCGGAAAGGATGCCGATGACCCTGACGCTTACATTCTTGATGATGAAGGTATTTTAAACAAGGCTCGGGGAGCCGTTGAAAATGGTGCAAGAGAGTTTTGCGTAATGGGTGGCGTTCTGCCTGATGCTGACATCGAATATTATGAGCATGTGCTGACATTACTGAAAGGGGAGTATCCGAATGTAATGATTCACGGATTTTCACCTACCATGGTAAGGGATGCATGTGTGCTTTCAGGCATTGACATTGCGGAAGGTTTTGAAAGGCTTAAAAGTGCAGGACTTGACACATTACCTGGAACAGCGGCTGAAATATTGACTGACCGTTCAAGGGAGATAATCTGTCCTGAAAAGGTCAGTGTAGCAGATTGGGTTGATATTGTAAAGACCGCTCACGAAATCGGAATTCCGGCTTCTGCAACAATCATGTACGGACATGTTGAAACCTTGGAGGAAAGGGTAGAGCATATTGACATTATTAGAAAAATTCAGGAAGAGACTCATGGATTTACGGAATTCATTCCAATGACATTCATGCATGAGTACTCCCCAATATTTTTGGAGGGTCAAAAGAACCTTGGAGCTACCGGTACACAGGATTTGAAATTGTATGCCGTTTCAAGACTGATGCTTAGGGATTTGATTCCAAACATCCAGGTGTCATGGGTAAAGATGGGATACAGGTTTGCCCAGGTGTCACTTGCTGCAGGTGCAAATGACCTTGGAGGCACTCTTGGGGAAGATGAACTGTCTGAAGCTTCAGGAGCTCCCGACGGAGTCAATGCATCTATTGAAACATTGGTAAAAATTGTAAATGATTTGGGTAGACATCCAATTGAAAGAAATTCCAAATACACTGAATTTTATCCTATTGAATAATATTTTTAATCTAGTGATTGTATGAAGAAATTTATTGTCATTGACGGTTTGGACGGGTCCGGAAAGGATACACAGGTAAACTTGCTTGCTGAAATGTATGAAAAGCAGGGAAGAAGTGTGGTGGTGAGGTCCCATCCATGCAATGATAATAAGTTCGGTAGAAAATCAAAACAGGCCCTTTTAAAGAAAGGCAAACTGAACCATCTCCTGGCCACACTCAATTTCGGTCTTGACGCAATAAGGTCCGTTCACATGTACTATTATAACAGTGACGTTGACGTTCTGATTTTTTCAAGGTATATTCTGGCTGTCATGTATCTTCCGAATGTGGTCAATACAATAGTTTATAAGATTGTGGCGTTTGTTCTTCCGACATCCGACTGCATGTTCTTTTTGGACATCACTCCAGAGGAGTCCCTGAGAAGAATTGGGTCCCGTGATGAGGAGGAGGAAATGTTTGAAAATATTGAGTCATTGAAGGAAAACCGGTTGAGGTCACAGAAGTTCACATACAATTGGAATGTGGTTCCGGCCGACGGTTCGCCTGAAGAGATTTCTCAAAAAATAATAGCAAAATGTCTTGAAACAGGCGGTTAAATGTTTTTTCTTTCATAAACGAATTTAGGAACTGCCTTGTCAAACGGATCAAAGGTTTCTCTGTTTTTAACTTCCATACATTTCATGCTTACCTTTGAGTGAAGTGAAGATGGAAGTCTTAAGATTCTTTTTAAGTCTATTGACACTTTGGCGTCTATGGTTGCAAGATTTACTCGTGCCATTGCTTCAACAAGGTTTTTGTAACGTCTAGGCCCTATATCCCTTTTGAAATATCCCCAGTTGTCATTTTCCAGGTGATGTCTTGATGCCATGATGTCCTTCATCAGCTTAGGATTAATTCCGTCAATTTTTTCATTCCCTACAAGATGCTGGATGTTGAACTTAACTTTATCGGTAAAAATCTTTGAATATCCTATTGGAATGGAGAAATGCTCAAAATTAAAGCTCTGGTTTGATATTTCTGAATTTATGAACTGGGATTTTGGAACTTCAGCTCCTGCAGCATACTTAAGAACTTCAGAGCGCAGTTCACTGTTTGCAAGCATCATTTCCTCATCCAGAATCCTTATGTGGTATCCTCTTCCGGAATAGATGAGGTGGATGTTTTTAAGGCCCAAATCGCCTTGCAGTGTGTCAATCAGGGTGTTCACGATTTCCAAGGCTTCACCAAGGCAAACTTCACAGACTCCGTCGCACTGGCATGACCTTATGGGGATGTCTTTGGCATCAACGTCAAAGATGTATTCTGCTTTAAGCCAGTCTTCCCTTCTTTTGGGATTGTTGTAGAAAGCTACTGAGATGTATGCCGCAAATGGGGCCTTGAATCTTAAAAATTTCCTTAAAGCTTCGGTTCCGCTGAATACCTTGTATCTGTCATTAGGGCCACGGCCGTTATGGTCAAAACCGAATTCCCTTTTGTTCAATTCTTTGGCGATGAAATCTGGAAGGTCTTTGGGATCCCATTCCTCACGGTAATACTGTCTTCTCTCTTTTATTGTAGCTTTAGAAAACATAATATTAAATTTATTTTCAATCTATTTATTATTTTTTCAAGTGTGACTTTGTGCAGATATTAGAAGTTTTCCGGAAACTCAATTTTCATAGCGTTGATAATGTCCTGCACCATGATGTCCTTAAGAGAATGGGTTCCATATTTGAAGTCACACAATCCTCCCTGTTTTTCTTCAGGAAGATATTTCTTGTGAATGCCGACAAAGTAATCTAGAGGTTCTCTATCATTTAACCTTTCAAATTCCCTGCTATATTCAGTCAGTTGCTCTTCTATATTTAATTCAGGATTCCATCTGGCTTTATATTCACTGATGGAGATGTTATGGTTGAAATTTTCAATGTCGTCAAATTCCTCTTTTGTATCAAAAATCAGGTCTTTTGCTTTGGCGATTTCCATATCCAAAACATATTTGTCCATTCCATTGGTTTTGTTAGTATAGTGTTCCTTTTGGGAGTTGGTGATTTCATCCAGATATCCCGGTTTTCTGAAATAGAATAATGCATGTTTTACAGGAGGAAGTTGTGTAAGTTCGCCGTCGATGTATCTGTCAAATGGCTTCAGGGCATGCATGATTCCGAGTTCTGTAATGGATACGTTTCCTATAAAGTCAACCAGTTCGGGATATTCGTTCAATGTCATTCTGTCAATGTCCTGTGGACTTGGTCTCCATCCTGTTTTTTGAGCTCTTAAGCAAATAAAAATAGTTCTGTCTGTATCAATGCATCTTAAATCTTCCAATATGATATTTGGTGTGTATTCTTCTTCAGGAACGGAAAATGCCACATCGTCATAGGTCACGGTTATATTGTGTTTGCCGCATATTTTTTTAACTTCCGGAAACACTTCTTTGATAAATAATAGGTATTCTCCAAACATGTCATAGAAAGTACTGTTGATTCTTAGTGAAACGTGTTCAGTATCCATTTTAACAACTCCTTTAATACTACTTTAATTCTAATGATATAAATACTAACTCTTTGTTTAATAGATATAAAACAAAACAATTTTAGGATTTTTCATGACATAACATGTTATTGTCCTAAATTTTTAATCTGTTTGTGGATTTGCTATTTTTATCAAAAATATTGCAAGAATACCATGACCTCTTAGGTCATGGATGAATTGCACAAAAAATTACTTATCAAATGCTCTCTGAAGAACTTTAAATACCAATGAAATCTAAACTAATAAATGACAAAGTTAATCAAAAC
>NZ_JAZQIJ010000201.1:0-8688 GCF_045541095.1 Methanobrevibacter sp. | reverse complement strand
CGTAAGTTCCATGCATCTGCACTATACAATGACGGCATGAGTCTGGACAATGTAAATGACTTGCAGGGCAAAGCTAAAAACAAAACAGATCAACCTTACTTCATGGTCAACCCTGAAGATTTGAAGTATGAGTATATCCAACATCTCCATGCAGTTACCATAAATAAGGATGTTGAAAAGTTATCCATTAAATCTCCAGAATATATTAAAATGGAGAAAGAAAAAGAGCATTATAAAAACACGGTGGAAACACTCAATGGAAAAGTGGATTTCCTCATGGAAAAGTTTATGAATGGGAAAATAGAATCTCATTAAATTCAAAAGTGGAATTTACATTCCACTACTCTTTTTATTTTAATTTAAACGGCAGCAAATAGCTTATTGACTACAACTTTTTTTGAAACATTACTTACCAAATGCTCTCTCGCGAAAGCAGTATATTTTATATTAACATTACCTATTACATAGGAGTCACATATTTCAGATGCTTTTTTTGACATAAAAAGTGTAAAATTGTAAATTTGGTGATGGTTGAGATCCTGGAAATGTGACTCTCTACTCATTTTTCATAAACATTAAATTTATTAAAATCACAAATTGGTAATTCACAAAAATGGAAAATGGTAATATGATACGGAAAAATAATATAAACTTAATAGAATGGATATATGAGAATATAGTTGACTTTACAGATGAGAATGACACTTCCGAGTTGACTTGGGAGAGCACACAAAAGGAGGCCTTGAGATTCCTGCAGTCCATTCCTCAAAAGGAAAGGGTTCAGAAATACGGATTCTTTTCATGCCGTTCCCATTTTATTCTTGTAGATTCATTTGATGATGTTAAGGAAGTTTTGGAAAAGGGATTTATTTCAGAAGAGAGATGCAAGGTAATCTATAGGTGGAATTCTGAAATCGGACGTGAGAACTGGGATATGAATGATGTTATGAGAGTGTTATATCCTGAGCGTGTGTATGATGAAGGAACGAATCAGAAATATGTTTATAATCCTTTTGATCGTTTTAAAAAGATTGGTATCGTTGAATGTGTCAATCCTGATGCAAAAGAGGAGAAGCTATATAAATTTACTGAGAAAGGCCATGAACTTTTTGGGGATGGATAATCGGAATTTAGTTCTCCGGATTTCTAAAAGTAACGTCGGGGCATAACTATTTAAAACCCATTTCAAGGCTATCCTATATATGCTCCGATTTATAATTAAACTTATTTTCATATCTCGTTTTTACTGATACTAATTATGGTTCATTATATTAAAATAAAACTTCTATTCATTAATTTTCATTGACATTAACATTTATTTGGCCGATATTTTCATGTCCTCTATTTTTTCAAATGTGGCTGAAAATTTTGGGATGAAACCTGATTTTTGATTTTATACATTCTAGTTTTGTTGCACATAGTTGTTGTTTATATGTTTAATCAAATCTCCAAAAATACTAGGGTTAAAAACATATTTTTTTGAAAAAAAATTAAACATTGTTCATTCAAAATCTATAGTAAGCTTTAAATAGTTCAAATTGCAATGTAGTATTGCCCATCACAAAATCAGTACAATTTTCCAGAGTGAAAGCAATTTTTCATGATGGAAACAATTTTTTTGTGATGCAGTAAATCATGAGGTGAATATCGAAAAAAAGTAACGAAAAAAAGATCAGCGTGAAATAAGGATTATAAAAAAAATATTTAATTGAATGACGAGTTAATATTTTTTACATAATCCTAATGGGGTCAGTAAGAAAAATAGAAATATTAACAGAGCCAACCAAAGCATGTTGAAATTAATATTTTCCAAAACTTAACCCAAATAAAACTATAGTTTATAGAATATATAAACATTTGTACAATTTAAAAAGCAATGTTTATCTTATTTTACATTTTGGGTAACTAAAGGAAAATCAACATTTATCTCTACTATTTCTATTTTTAATCTTTCTGACCATTTGATTGATGAAATTTTCAGATCATTGGAGTCAAATCATGAATGGAATAAGAAATCGTATAACTCAGGAAGTAATTGTTCCAGGTAACTTTCAGGCACTGGAAGAGGCCATCAGTGAAATTACTGAATGTGAAAACATCACTGATGAGGAGGAATTCTTCGATTTATACCAAATCAGGATATTGAAACTTGACTGTTGAATAACATTAACATTAAAGGAGCCAATCAAATGTTGAGAAAAGAGATAGATGGAAAACAATATGTTTTAGTCCCAGAGGAAGCATGGGATGAAATAATAGACATATTCAAAATAATTAAACAAAAAGGTGAATAGAATGGATAGCTATTTACCACATTGCGGAATTGCATATAATCAATTCGAAGATAACTACCATGGCATCCTAACTCACAATGGTGAGATTAAAGTAGCCAAAGGAGATGTTGAACACGAAATCATCTACATTGACGATGACGGTATCGTATTAGTGGATGGTGGGAAAAAAGCATTCCAGGCAATAATACACTCCAAGCTATTGAGTTTGATTCAATATGCAACCGAAGGAGATACTGCATTTGTCAAATTCATAAAAGGCGAATCATATATTGTCGGATTCAGAAAAAACAAAAGAGGTAATAGATATGGAAAGTGCAATCCGTGAAATGCAGCAAAAACTTACTGATGGTTATTGTGTTGGTTTTCTATATGCAAATGAAGGCACTCGTTTCATACTTGAAAAATCAGACGAGTTTCATTTGTTAAATTACAACTGGATAGTAATCCGTAAAGAAAACGGAATAGTCATAATAATCAACTTGGAATTCATCAGTGAAATTCGAATCATAAGGATGTCATACAAATGAGCAAGCCAAAAAGACTATATCCAAAAGAGGAACCAATGGATCCCAATCCAAAAATGATTTTCATTGGAAGTATTATATTTGCCATAGCTATTGGCTGGATTGGAATAGTAACTACAAGCATTGGAGTATTATAAAGAGGTGAAATAATGGTTAAAGCCGAAATTATAGAAAGTCCGGAAGTCACTAAAGATACTGGATTAATAACACAGGACAATGTCCCTAATGTTGATGTAGCTATCGAACAGTGGGACGCCTATCAAAAACTATGTAAAGGATTATTAAACGAAACAGATTACCAAGAAATCATAGTAAAAGAGAAAGACGAAAACGGAAACTACGTTAAAGTGAAAAGACACTTTAAGAAAAAATCAGCATGGCAAAAACTATCACGTGCATTCAATGTCGATACTGAAATAATTGATCGTGATATTGAGCGAACAAAAATGGGGAGAGTACGTGAAGCTTACTACTGCGTTAGAGCAACATTGCCAAATGGCCGTAGTGTTGAATCAGATGCATTATGCTCAAGGTCTGAAAAAGGAAAAGACAAAGTCTCAGACCACACTATAATGTCAACTGCAAAGACACGTGCAACTAACCGTGCAATAGCTGAACTGATAGGTGCAGGAGAAGTTAGTGCTGAAGAAATGTCAGCTGAGAAAATAATCCCGCCAACACAGTCAAAATTTCTAAAAGAGGATAACTCCTCTTAAATATTTTTAGGAGAGAATTAACATGAGCTTTGAAAACACAAAACAAACAATATTTACAAGTACAAAATTAGATTACGAAGAAATAGTAGAAATCCCTGAAGGATATGAAAAAGCAGAACTAAAAGACTTTGAAGACGGCAAACTCTTAAGAGGCAGACCTGAAATGTCATCTGTAACCTCATACACCTTTGACGATGACGGTGAAGAAAAAACCGTAAACAGATTCAAACTGTACATCTTTCAGGATGATGACCAACTCTACATTGAAATCAACGTCAACCTCAAAAACGATGGTGACATCCACAAAAACATCAGAAAAGGAAGCGTACTCTTTGACTTCATCACTTCCATTCTCGAATTGGAAAATGCTGGAAGTGTTGGTAAATCCAATGTCATAAGAAATGTCAACCTTAAGGAATACCGTGACTTCGTAAATGGCCTTGATGAAATGACAATCCAAGTCAAAGAGAAAACAGGAAGCTACACATATTACAGCTTCATCGTACGTGATGTTCAGATAAAATAAAGGGGTAAGCCCAAAATGGCAAGTGGTAAAGCACTGTTGAAAAAATACATCAAGGACAACCATAAGGAAGAAATTGGCATGCTCAAATCTCAAAACAAACAGTGTAAAGTCAGTATTGATTATGAAAACCTAAATCAGTTTCTGATAGATCAGTCCGGAAAGGATTTCTGGAAACATCAAATCTATGAGTACATTGATCAGATGGAAGAAATTTTCAATACTGGCAATGTTGCCCTAAAATTCATGAACGTACCTGAAAGGGACAACCTCCATGACTTGGATGCCACAAACAATAACAAATGGATAAGCACAAAAGCAATGATAAAAAACATGACAGATGTTAGAGTTGACCTGAAGCAAGCCAGCTATATCTGCAGGGAATGCGGAGCACAGAATATTGTAAATATCGCTGACCCCAATCAGGGTGAAACAATACCTAGATATTGCAGGAACCCTGATTGTGCAGGAACCAGTAAATCCATGTTTCTTGACAAGGACACAAGCATCTACAGGAACTATAGAATATTGAAGCTTGAGGAACCACTGGAGTTAAGAAGTGGTGGAAGCACTAGAGAATTCAAAGCTATTGTATTGGATTATCTTGCATCACCATTTCACAACCTTAAGGTTGGAGATGTAGTTAATGTATGTGGTACTTTCAAGATTGAACCCAGACGAGTCAAAGGAAGAAGTGACGGATACGAATTCATCATCCACGTTCACAACATTACCTTAGTAGATGATGTCTTTGAAGATTCAAGAATATCACAAGATGACGACAATGAAATAATCAGTCTGTCTAAACAGGATGATATTTTTGAATTGCTGTGCAATAGCTTAGCTCCTGAAGTCTACGGCTATGATGATGTAAAGAAAGGTCTGATACTACAGTTATTTGAAGGTAACAGGCCGATAACCGATAGCTTCAAATCCAGCATGATGGACAGATGGACAATACATGTGCTCTTAATTGGGGATCCTGGAATAGGAAAGTCCCAATTGATACAGGCAATGAAAAAGCGTGCACCTAAAAACATTACCATATCCGGAACCAATACATCACAGGCAGGACTGACAGTATCAACCGTTAAAGATGATTTGACCGGAACATGGACAATGGAAGCAGGAGCCACCGTACTTGCAGACACCGGAGTATTGTGCATTGACGAATACGATAAGCTATCCCCATCAGCACAGAAGAGTTTGAACGAACCTATGGAACAGTCAAGCGTTTCATCAGCAAAAGCTGGACTTGTACAGGTAATGTCAGCCAGAACATCAATACTTGCAGGTGCAAATCCAAAGTACAGCAAGTTCGATCCATACAAATCACATCGGGAGCAATTGGATATTCCAGAATCTAATTTATCCAGATTCGATTTGATATTTGTCTTAAAAGATGATGTTGATGAGGAAAAGGATTCAAAGCTAGCAGATGCACTCCTTAACAAGGACTATATTATCGATGAATCTGAAATCATGGATATTGAACTCTTTAAAAAATACATCACATGGATTAAGGCCAACTGCTTTCCAGTCTTAAGCAGTGAGGCAAAAACATTGCTTAGGGAGTTCTATGTCGATACAAGAAAAACAGCATTGCAAACCAGTGACGGAAAACCAATCACTCCACGAGATCTAAAGGCATTGGAGAGATTGACAATAGCTAGAGCGAAATGTGAATATCGACAGGAAGCAACAATAACTGATGCTATTGAAGCTATTGACATTTACAAAGAGGCATTAAGCGGTTTGGGATTGACATTAGCAACAGCCGGTGAGCTACATGGAATCCATTCAGAAAATGAATTAAATGTTATATCTGAAATGGAGAATATGATTAGAACAAACATTGATATTGAAGGCGTCCCATTATCTGCCGAATCAATAAGGCACTTGGAAATGGAATGTGGAGTATTATGTCATGAGAAGAGCATTAATCGTGAGGGCATATTTGACATTGCATATTCGAATGTAAAAAACTCTCTATAGGGAAGTTTTTGAAATCGTGTGTATGTGTGTATGATACACAAGTGTGTATGATTTCTAAAAACCCCTGACACCTTTTTGAGAATTGAGTATTATGAATTGAGGTTAAAAGTATGACAAAAGAAAGAGTAAACATTTCAATTGATAGTGAGCTATTAAAAAAAGCAAAAAAACATATGCCTAATCTATCTGCATTCATTGAGGAATGTTTAAGACATTACTTAGGTTATGCAGAAGGAAGAATCCCTGTAGGAAACATCAATGAAATCGCAGACAAGATTGGTAAATTGAATGTGGAATTGTTTTTAATAAATCAAAACTACGATGCAGAAGAAAGTATGAAACGGGTTGAAAACGAAGAGAAGAATAAAGCGTGGAGATTCTTATGGAATGATTATAGACCAAGATTAATTCCTGATGAAACACTACTTGAAAAAGCCGTTGAACAATTAGGAAAAAATGAAGAAGAATTAGAAGATATTCTTGACTGGGTCTACATGACAGACATTAAGGTAGATACCAATTCCTGGCAGGATGTCTTAGAAAAATATGAGAAATACAGAGAAGATGAATTCTGAAATTGAATTGGGTTATGTGTGATGCTATCATCCACATTAACTCTTTTGTTTTTTGATAGCTATTTTTTCATGGGGTTCAGTAAATGTTACTTGGGCAAGTAGAATAAACAGTGATATTGTTGCTTAAATAAAAAAAGAAAAAAGAGCAGATGTAAAAAATACATCTACTTGACAGTTATTTTAACTTTTACAGACTTTGCGTTATAGTATTTGCTTCCCGCATATTTTACAGTTGCAGTGTATTTGCCCTTTTTGGTCAGTTTGGTGATTTTGAATGTTGCAACTCCTTTGCTGTTGGTTTTAGCAGTGTATGTTTTCTTGTTGACTTTAATTGTAACTTTTGTGTTTTTCATGACCTTGTTCTGGTTGGTCTTTAAGGTTACAGTGTATTTTTTGGTTTTGACACTGCGTTTGAATGTTTTTGCCTTGGCAGTCAGTTTCGGTGTTGCCTTTTTGACTGTGATCTTTGCGGTTGCAGAAGAGTTGATGTAGTTGTCATCTCCGGTGAATGCTATTTTTGCAGTGTAAGTTTTTGGAGCATAACCGTTTGTGGTGAATTTGGCCTGACCGTTTGCATCTGTAGTTGCGGATTTTGCGCCGTTGATGTTGGCTGATATTTTAGCACCTTCGATAGGATTTCCGTTTGCATCTTTTAGGGTTACGACAATGTATTTTCCGCCGTTGTAAACTGTTGAAACAGGACTTGCAGTAATGGTAGTAGGCATTTTAGCTATTGTCAGTGTTATTGTGACAGGGTTATTTAATGTGTATGCATGATGTTCAACAGCCATCTGAGCTGAGTAGTTTCCGGCATCAAGTCCTACAGTCCAGTTCTTGTTGGTCAAAACATCATAGGTTCCGATGAGAGTATCGTTTTTATAAACTCTGACGGTAATGATTACGTCATCTACTGCAATTCCATCGGCATTTGTTGCGTTGAAAAACACTGCATCGCCAAATCCGTATGTTGAGTTGAAATTAGGAACGGTTAAATAAAGCTTAGGAACTGATGTTGAATACCAGTTGTTGCCTTCAGTGGTTGCAATGTTTCCGTAGAAAGTGCAGTCCCTTGCAGAACCTCCAGTGATGCCCCCACCGTTCTCGGCTGAACAATTGGTGAAACTACAATTAATTGCATTGTCAACAAGATTACTAATAGCTCCACCGTTCTTATTAACAGAACAGTTTATGAAACTACAGTTAATCACATTATATAATGAACGTAATGCACCACCATACTCACTTGCAAAACAGTTGATGAAACTACAATTGATTACATCATTAGGTTGATTAATTGCTCCACCGTTCTTATTAACAGAACAATTACTGAAACTACAGTTAATCACATCTTTAGATTTGTAGATTGCTCCTCCGTAGTTATTTGCAGAACAGTTAGTAAAACTACAGTTAATCACATAATTTGGTGAACATATAGCGCCACCTTGTTCATTATCATAGCAGTTGGTGAAACTACAATTGATTATATCTTTAGGTGAGTATATAGCACCACCTCCATTAATTGCAGAACTGTTGATGAAAGTGGAATTTATCACATTACCGGGGTTTTCAATAGCACCACCAAACCCACCAGAAACACTGTTGATAAAACTGCAGTTAACTACATCACCTGCAGCTGCTACGTATGCACCACCACTACTATTAGCATAGTTATTTACAAAAATGGATCTGTAAACAGATATGCCATCACCACCAGAAGACTTATGCTCATCATATAATGCACCACCGTAATTTTTAGCAGAACAGTTGGTAAAATTACAGTCATGAACAGAACCGATGCTGTATGACCAATATACAGCACCACCATTATAGTGAGCAGAGCTGTTTATGAAAGTACAATTTGAATTAATATTACTTGTAACAGTGCCCCAATAGACAGAACCACCATGATTAGCGGAACAATTTAAGAAATAAGAATCAGATATGATACCCTTATCTCCATCCCAGAAAACAGCACCTCCACGAATAGCAACACAGCCTATGAAATTAGATTTAAAAAGACTACCGTATTTACCAGACCATATGACAGCACCACCACCTCTC
>NZ_JAZQIJ010000200.1:0-1650 GCF_045541095.1 Methanobrevibacter sp. | reverse complement strand
GGCTGATAATCGGCTCATGACAGTCTGAAATATAATACTGCGGAAGTTCACCCCGATTCGGCACTTTAGGAATTTTAAATAAATAACTTGCAAATTTTCTCAAATAGTGATATAATACAGATATACCATAAAAAGTGAGGGAAAAATATGTTTGTTAATATATCAGAAAATGAGCTGAAAAACCAAATTGAATATATGAAGCCAATTCTTAATGAAAGACAGTATAGATTGTTTCTTGGAACAGTGGCAATATCAATTGGTCGTGGTGGGCAGTCACTTGTAGCAAGATTATCTGGAGCCTCTGTCAATACGGTACATAGAGGAATTGAAGAAGTCAAATCTCATAAAGAAAAAGAAAATCCTGACAGGGTAAGAAAACCAGGTGGCGGAAGAAAGTCCTCATCAGAAAAATATCCGAATATTCAAAAAGCAATAGAAGAAATCATAGATGGTAAAATATGCGGTGATCCTGAAAAAATAATTCATTGGACTACAATGGGATTAATGGATATAGCGGAAAAATTAAAAGCTGATTATGGAATTGAAGTGTGTCATACTGTAGTTTCCAAGGAATTGACTAAGATGGGCTACAGCAAGCAGCTGAATCAGAAAATGCTGCAGGTTGGTACACCACATCCGGATCGTAATGCGCAGTTTGAATATATCAATGCAACCGCACAGCAATATATTTCGCAGGGAGTACCAGTCATCTCTATTGATTGTAAGAAGAAAGAGAATATCGGCAATTTCAAAAATGGCGGAGCGGAATATCGCCGCAAAGGTGATGCAAGAAAAGTATTGGAGCACGATTTCCCAATCAAGGAATTAGGAGCAGTTGCACCATATGGTATTTATGATGTGGACAAAAATACGGGATTTGTCAATCTTGGAATTAGTCATGATACAGCTGAATTTGCCGTGAACAGCATTTACCAATGGTGGCTTCATATTGGAAAAGAAACCTATCCAGATGCAAAGCGCATTTATATTAACTGCGATGGAGGAGGCAGCAATGGTTCACGCCTTCATTTATGGAAAGTTCAGCTTGCAAAATTTGCTGAAGAAACAGGGTTAGAGGTGCTTGTATCTCATTTTCCTCCAGGAACTTCAAAATGGAATAAGATTGAACACAGGCTATTTTGTTATGTATCCAAAAAATGGGCTGGACAGCCTTTGATTGATATTGAAACTGTGATTGATCTGATTGGTTCTACCACAACATCAAAGGGCTTAAAAGTAAAATGCATTTTGGATGAAAATGAGTACCAAACTGGAATCAAAGTTTCTGAGAGGGATTATGCTCGAATTGATATTGAACGTATTGAGCCGCTTACTGATTGGAATTATATTATTCGTGGTTTTAAGCATTCATAAAATATCAAGTTATTTATTTAAGACTCCTAATGCCTTTACAGTATCAAAGATTTTTGGAAAATATCAAGAGAGATTTTGGAACAGATAATCTTATGTTATGTTTTAAAGATGTGTGGGACAATAAATTTCAGGTTTTCAGAAGAGATTTATCTGATAGTTGCGAATCATGCAGGTCATGCTCTCATGTAGAGTATTGTCATGGTGGTTCGTTCCATAGCTGGGATTTTGATAACAATCGACAATTGGTATGTTTTAAAGATATTTTGTTTTAAATAT
>NZ_JAZQIJ010000199.1:0-4354 GCF_045541095.1 Methanobrevibacter sp. | reverse complement strand
CAGTTTTTCAATCAATGTGTTGAACTCCTGTCAAAAATTTAGCATGAAAAAATGAATACATATTAACAGATATATAAGTACAGAATTAATTACCCCATACAAATGTCAGCGAGAAATTTTGATTTTTTAAAGCGAAAAATTAGTAAATCCACTTACAGATGAAAACAACAAGCAATGGATGCAATAGATGAAAATACCGAATACAGTTCAATTCTAGGGCATAACAGATTATCCATCAATGTTCCCCATTAATCAGATTTTAAAAAAAAGATATTGTGGAGATATACATCTCCTTTTTAAATCTACTCTTTTTTAGCTTCAATGACAATTTTTCCGTTCATGTAAGGGACTAACACTTCAGGAACTTTTACACTGCCATCAGGCTGTTGATAGTTTTCCAAAATACAGCACATTGTCCTTTCAGTTGCAATAGCTGTACTGTTAAGAGTGTGTAGGATTTGAGCATCTCCAGAACCTGCTCTTCCGAAACGGGTTTTTGTCTTACGTGCCTGATAGTCTTTACAGTTAGTGCAGGATACCAATTCACGAAATGCGCCGGAACCTGGGAACCATGCTTCCAAATCGTATTTGATAGCAGCATTGTCATTTAAAGCAGATGAAACAATTGCTATTACCTGATAAGGAAGGCCTAGTTTCTGATAGATTCTTTCGGTGACTTCCATAAGATGATCATGCTGGTTTCTGGAATCTTCAGGTGTGGAGTAGATGAACTGTTCGATTTTCTCGAACTGGTGAACCCTGAAAATACCTAAAGTGTCTTTTCCGTGTGAACCTGCCTCTTTTCTGAAACATGTTGAAAGCGCACAGTATCTTAAAGGCAATTCGTCAGGAGATATGATTTCATCCCTGTGAAGTGCAGCCAATGTTTGCTCAGCGGTTGCAATAAGGTACATGTCTTCTCCATCTACTTTATATAGTGTTTCCTCAAACTCACCGAGCTCTGAAGTTTCTGCTGCAACCTCACCTTTTACAAAGAAAGGTGTCTGCATTGGAATGTATCCTTCAGCTTCAAGTTCTGAAAGTGCAAACTGAATCAAAGCCAAGTTCAAGTGAAGGATATCCCTTTTCAGATAGTAGAAACGTGCCCCTGCAATACTTGCAGCAGTTTCAAGGTCAGCTCCATCAATTTTATTAATCAAATCAACGTGATTTAAAAGTTCAAAGTCATATTCAGGGATTTCACCATAGGTTCTAACGACCACATTGTCATCTTCGGTATCTGAAATAGGAACGTCTTCATCAATGATGTTTCCGACCTTATATCTGTGGTCATCCCTGAGTTTTAGATATTCGGCATTTTTTGCTGTGAGTTCCTTGATTTCACTGGCCACTTCCTTGGATCTTTTGATTACTTCATCAAGGTTTCCTTCTTCTTTAGCTTTTTTGAATGATTTTGATAATTTGTTTTTTTCAGATCTCAATGAATTGAGTTTCCTTTCACCTTCTCTCCATAAGGTGTCGTATTCTATTACCTTTTCAACATTTTCAGTATCTCTAAATCTTTTCTTCTCAGAGTCTATAATGATTTCCGGATTTTCTCTGAATAATTTTATATCTAACAATATTTTGTCCCCTAAAATATTTTATTCAATATTAATTATGACTGTTTTGTATTTTAAAGTTAATCCCTAAAAAATGAAAAAAAGTGAGATTTAAAAACAAATCCCAATAATCAGAAGTCAAATCTCAAGTCAAACTTGGCGAATTTTGTTTCATCCAAAAATCTTTTCATGTCCTTATCAAGCTTGTATGCCAAATCAAGAACTATCTCTAAAAACTCGTCAAAGTCATTTCTTGAAAGCGATTCAAGGCCATGAGCAAGAATCGAATAGTTTCTCTTTTGGGTTATGTTTTTGATTTTGGACTCGTTTTGAACATAATATTTTCCAAGATCATCTCCCAATTCGTTTAAAAGCATGTAATCAGCTATCAATCCTATTCTGATTTTTCCACCATCGTCTATTTTTTTGAGATAGTCAATGAAGTCTTGGGAAATGTTTTTTTCCTGAAGTATAGAAATATCGACATCCGAAGTTTTGATGTTGAATTTGGAAAGTCTGATTTGTGCAATAAGTTCAAAAGACCTGTAAAGCCTTGCAATGGCATCATCATATTTGTACTCGTCAGCCCTTCTTACTGCATTGTTTATAAGACTTGCAAGGACATAGCAACTTTTTAAGTTTACAGACCTTGCATTGACAATTGTGCCCAGTGCCTTTTTGTTTTTCTTGAGCTTTTCGATGAGTTCTGTGAATTCAAAACTGGTAATATCAGCCTCGTTAATGAATGCATATGCATTTTCGAAATCCATATTGTCCCAGCGATAATATGCATGACATATATGCAAAAAGGATTCCTTATGAATTCTTACATCAATTATGTTATTTAAAAGATTGATAGCTTCCATAAACTGGTTGGAGTTGAAATAATGTCTTATCCTTTTAATTGCAAACCTGTCATAAATCTTATAGAGATTCTGATAATTGATTATTTCGGTTCCGGCAGATACTTCACCGGTGGTCCGGTCACCTCCAACGGAAATCAAATCATTGTTGTAAAACATGCCACAGCAGGCCATTGCCGCCGACATGGTCTTGGTACCTGAGGTATAATCCATAATTACCCTATATTCGTGTGCCATATCTTCATCCAATTCCCATATTTTGGATTCATACGCTTCAAAACAGGAATTGAAATCATCAATTTGTTCTATTGGAACTATCTGATAATCCTCATCCTCAACAAATTCATCATTGTCTTTTTTGAATAGCTCTTCAATATAGGAAATTGTTTTTTTGGATGTGTCTGATGCAAAGAATATGACTTTATCTGGATAAATCTTGTTGATTGTGGAATATAACTTCTGTGCAAGCAGTCTGAATCCTGTTTCTTCACAATCAGTGCTGACCCCGGTTCCAACAATCATAAACAGCACAATTTCTTTTCTTTTCATTAATATCACAAGTTAATTCAATTACAGTACAAGTTCTTTTCCCTTATTGAATGCCTCTTCCCTTTCTTTCGGGAAAACCTTTTCATGTCTTTCATATCTCACTTCTGGATTGAAAAACCATGGCCAGTCAGTTTTGCTGTAGTCCTTGAGCTGTAAAGTCTCACCGCTTACAAAAATTTCTGTCGGACCGACAAAATTACTGAAAACATTTTTATAATTTTCAAGTAATGGCAGGTAAGCATTATCCGGTGCATTGCTGGTCATTATCAGCAAAACCGGAATCGGATTTTCATTGCAGCATGGAACCTCCGTATTGTATGTGAGATTCTGGAAAATCAAACGTTCATAAATTGCACGAAATGAAGCTGTCAATTCACCAAGATAATTTGGAGATCCTATAATTAATCCATCTGCTTCACGTATAGCATCCAAAACTTCAGTCAGACCATCACGACGGGCGCAATGACCTTTATACTTATTTTTTTTACATGCGAAACATGAAATGCAACCTGTGTATTTTTCCAAACGGAACAGATTGAATTTTTCTACTTGTGCCCCTTCTGATTCGGCGCCTCTTATTGCTTCATCGATTAAAGTATCTGTATTCCAGCCTTTTCTTGGTCCTGCATTTACAGCAATTACTTTCTTAGTCATATTTACTCCCCTTCATATTTACAATAATATATTTAAATTACAATAGCTTTTCTTCCCATTCCTTAACCTTGAAACCGACCAAAATACAGTTATCTGTAACAATAATTGGGCGCTTTACAAGCATTCCATCAGTTGCAAGCAATTCAAACTGTTCCTGCTCAGACATGTCAGGAAGCTTATCCTTAAGTTTCAGTTCACGATATTTCATGCCGCTAGTGTTGAAAAACCTTTTAAGAGGCAAATCTGAAGCCTTCCACCATGTTTCTATTTCACTGGCAGTGGGATTGTCTTCAATAATGTGTCTTGATTCATATTCAATGTTGTGTTCATCCAGCCATTTTTTTGCTTTGCGGCAGGTTGAACATTTCGGGTACTGTACAAATAACATCTCAGATATCTCCTTTTTTATTAAATGTTATATTATAAATATTAAAATTATAATAAAAGTATGTTTTGTTAAAATATTAATGTTCAACAACCTTGAACGAACAATGTTACATATAATTAATAAATAAATTAAATTCATCAATGAAAAATTTATTCAATTTTAGAATTTTTTGAATTTACACCAAAAACATTCTTTCAGACTAAATATGATTAAAAAAAAATTGAAGGGAGGGAGTGTCCGATAATTGAGTGATACTTTTAATACACTTGAAATCATTAGTCCGAATTTGATGACTAATTCCGAGTATTTTATTAAGTATTACTCATTTTAAGAACTTC
>NZ_JAZQIJ010000198.1:0-30764 GCF_045541095.1 Methanobrevibacter sp. | reverse complement strand
TTAAATATTATTATTTTAAAAATACGGTTAATTATTTTATAGCAATTTTAATTACTATTGAAAATTATTGATTCTTCATGAAAGTAAAATTTATTTAATTTTCACTGATTTTTTCATTCAAAAAAATAAAAAAGAAAATTTAGTCCACATAGTGGATGTAGTCTTCTTTTCTTGGTAAAGGTTTAGGTGCTTCCATGTCAGGATAACCTAAAACAACGTGTCCGATTCCTTCATAAGTTTCCGGAATTCCCCATTTTTTCAGGAGTTCTTTACCCTTTTCACTTTGAAATTCATCATAAGCCCTGTGAATCCAGCAGGATCCCACACCAATTGCATGAGCTGCATTTACAAGAACTGTTAAAACGCTTGAGCCGTCTTCTCTCCAGGTTGGCACTTCACCATCTGCAAGGACGATCAATAATGTCGGTGCTCCGTAAAATGGATCCATATCATCAGGCACATCTACAGGGAAAAAGCTTCTGTTCCATGCAGACAGTTCTTTTATTGTTTCAGGATTTTGAATGACAACGATTTTAGGTGATTGAATACCTCTTGCGGTTGGTGCATAGGTTCCTGTTTCTAATATGATTTTCAAATCCTCATCTGATATTTGCTCTTCTTTGAACTTTCTGATACTTCTTCTGGTTTTTAGGTCATTAATAGTTTGATTCATATTAAATCCTCACATATTTTTGTTAAGATATTTTTGAAGTTATTATAATCTTCATTGCTTATAGCATTTTTTATTTTCTCATCCCATTCGTCATCATAGTCCATAATCTTTTTGGCAATTTTTGCACCATCGGAAGTAACGCTGATGATTTTTTTCCTTTTTTCAGGGGTTTTTTGTATTAGTCCCTTTTTTTCAAGCTTTTCAAGGTTTCTTGTAACTGTACTTTCATTGATGTGCAACGCTTCGGCCAGTTCTCCCTGGCTTACTTTTTCAAGCTTATAGGTTTTTATTAAAAGGGGGTAGAGTCCTGAACTTAGATTGACATCTTTCAGTTTGTCGTTAAGGAATGCGGTTTGCCTTCTGTGAAGCAGTGAAACAAGGGGAGATGTTGGAATGTCACTATCAAATGCCATTTTCACGACTCCTAATCAATTTGTTTATGTATAGTTCTATGCATGCATAACATATTAGGGATCCAAGTCCTCCACCGAGAAGCATTCCGCAGTAAATACCGAATTCGCCCATGTTGAATGTAAATCCAAGAATGTATGCAAAAATCAGCACAAGAATGAATTCCCTGAATGTTGTAAGTAAAAAGGATATGGTTCCTTTTCCAACCCCTTGGAAAACGTTACCTGCACTTGCTCCAAACGGCACATACAATATGAAGAGGCTCATGATTTGCAGGAATCCTCCAATCATTGGTGCAAGCTCTTTGCTGCTTTCGGAATATGAGAAAATGTATGCAATCTGGTTTGAAAATACTATCAGGATTATGCAGACTATGATTGATGCTATCAGAGCCACTTTCACGGCATATCTTGCAACAATTCTCAGATTTTCATATTTTCTGGCACCGAATGCAACTCCTGCAACTGATATTGCGGCTGTTCCGATTCCTATGGCCGGAAGCATACCTATGTTTATTATTCTCCATCCTGCAGTATAAACCGCTACTGCAACAGGTCCTGAAACGATTGTTAACATGAAATTTACAAAAATTGTCAGGACGGATAAAACCAATTGCTCAAGACTTGCAGGAATTCCCACAACCAGAATGTCCTTATACATCTTAAGGTCGTTGTGGAAATCTTTAAGATTGTATGAAAGATATGTGTCTTTTTTGACGAAAATCCAGTAAAACATTAATAGCAGACTTATGAACGGTCCCAGTGCTGTTGCAAGAGCCGCTCCCCTTATTCCCATTGCGAATGTATAAATGAAAATTGGGTCCAAAATCATGTTGATTACTGCAGCCAGTGCTATTGGCAGTGTTGCCCTTTTAATGTCTCCTTCTGCTCTGAATGCTCCTCCAACAATAGGTGGCATCAAAATGGCGAAGGTACATAGAAATACAATAAATCCATAATCTATAGCATAGCTCATAACGCTTGCGGCACCCATCAGTTCAAGCAACGGCCTTAAAAACAAAAGAAACACGATTGCAACAAAAACTGAAAATATGATGCTTAAGATAAGATTGTGTATTGCTGCATTGTTTGCGGAATTTTTGTCCTGTGCACCTATATATCTTGAAATCAGTGAGTTACCACCTGCTCCAAGTCCGTTTCCGAATCCTACCAGAATCATAAATAATGGTGTTACATATCCCAATGCTGCCAACGGTTCCGCTCCAAGTCCCGCAACCCAGATACTGTCTATGATGTTGTTTGCAAAGATTAAAAACATACTCGCTATAATTGGAATTGACAGTTTGTTTATGGCCTTTTTGGGATCTCCTGTTATCATTTCAATATTTTCATTTTTCTCCATATTCTACCTCTCTTGCATATGCAATTATACACTTGTATATGCAAGTGTTAGTATTTAAAGTTATTGAAAAAAATTAAAAAAATAAAAAATAGGATTAATTAAAGATTAATTAATCATACTAAGCTTCCGTCTTCATCAACTTGTTGTGGGTTGTTTTTAACATCATTGTAGTTAGCCCCATCATTCTGACCACCATGGATTACGCCGTTTGAATCATAATAAACATTTAAATCACTATCATAACTCAAATCGGAAGAAGAAGATTGGGCACTTGATGATGAATCTGTTGTCTGAGCAGCTGAGGAATCTGAAGTGTAGCTACTTGTTTGACCTCCCGCATCACTTGCAGTTGCGGAAGTTACATCACCAATGGTAATTATTTCTCTTGCACTGCAGTTGTTGTGGTCGTTGTCTCCGGCATAGGTCACTGTAATAGTGTAGTTACCGTCATTTTGATCATTTAACACCAGACTTCCTTTTCCTTGGCTGTCTGTTTTAATGGTGAAGTTTTGTACTCCTTCACTAGTTTCAAATTTGATATCAATTTGCTGGTCACTTAATTTGTTTCCCTGTGCATCCACAAGTTCAAATTCAACGGAATCTCCATTTTGCAAGCTTGTATTGCTTAGGAAATTAATTTGTGTATCCACTTTGATACCTTGTGAAAATGAAACGAGTCCCACTAAGACTATTAGCACAATAACAATGAGTGCTATTATAATTTTTCTATTCATTCAAATCACCTTATGATTGTAATTTGTATATGATTATATTTAAAGTATAATTATTGAGATTATAATTTTAAATATTTCTAACTACATATTAAAAATTAATAGGAGATTTAATTATGAAGGTTTTAGTTGTTGGAACTGGTGCTCGTGAACATGCCATTGCTGATGCTTTAAAGGATGATGTTGAATTATACTGCTACATGAGTAAAATTAACCCTGGAATGTCTAAAATTGCCGAATTCAAACAAGGCGATGAGGGAGAAGTTGAAAAGGTAGCTGAATATGCAGTAGAAAATGATATTGATATTGCATTCATCGGGCCTGAAGCTCCCCTCGGCAAAGGTATTGTAGATGAACTTCAAAAGAATGGAATTAAATGTGTCGGACCGACCCAAAGTGCGGCCCGTATAGAAACAGACAAATCATTTATGAGAAAACTCTTTGAAGACTATGAAATTGAAGGTTCTCTTGTTTATAAGGTATTTGACAATTCCGAAGATGTTTCAAAATTCCTTGATGAATTTGACAGGGATGTTGTAGTAAAACCTGTGGGATTGACCGGGGGTAAAGGAGTAAAAATTGTCGGAGACCATTTAAAGGATAATGAAGAAGCAAAAGAATACTCATGTGAAGTAATTGATAATGTTATGGGTGGATTTGCACAGGTCATCATCGAAGAAAGGTTAATCGGTGAAGAATTTACAATTCAGGCATTTTGTGATGGTGAACATCTGGCACCTATGCCTGCAGCTCAGGACCATCCTCATGCATTTGAAGGAGATGTCGGAGCTATCACCGGAGGTATGGGATCATATTCTGACGTTGGAGGCCTATTGCCGTTCTTAACTCAGGAAGATTACGATAAAGCTGTAGAGATTATGAAAGCTACAATCAAAGCAATTGCTGAGGAAGCAGAGCCTTACAAAGGAATCTTATACGGTCAGTTCATGCTGACTGCTGACGGACCAAAACTGATTGAATACAATGCAAGGTTTGGTGATCCTGAAGCAATGAATGTCCTGCCTTTATTGAAAACTCCATTAGCTGATATTTGCCAAGCTATTGTTGACGGTACATTGGACGAGGCTGGATTTGAAAACAAGGCTAGCGTATGTAAATATATCGTGCCTGACGGATATCCTGAAACCCAATATGCCGGTGAAATTATTGATGTGGATGAGCAAGCTATTGAAGATTTAGGCGCAAAAGTATTCTATGCGGCCGTATCACAGGAAGACGATGGAATTCACCTGTCCGGTTCAAGGGCATTGGGAATTGTAGCCAGTGGTGAAAGCATTGAAGAAGCTGAAAAAATAGCTGAAAAAGCATGTGAATTTGTTAAAGGTAATGTTTACCACAGAAGGGATGTCGGTACTCAGGAACTTGTAGCAAAACGTGTAGAACATATGAAAGAAATTTTAAACTAAATTTCTTTTATTTTTTTTAGATTATAATGAGTGACCGGGAACTAGAAAATAAATATAAAAAACTTATAGAAATTAAAAAACATCTTGATGCTATTAAAGAGGATTGGGATGAAGAAACTCTAGATGAATTAAAGGAGTTTGTATCTGAAAAGTATGCCTCATCTAATTTAGATAATGAAAAAATCAATTTAATCGAATCTTCTGTTAACAATACTTCCGACATTGGCATCGTTGGCCGTATTAAAAATGCATTTGAAAGTGATGTAGGTATTGATCCTGGAAGGCTTTTGGGTCTTACGGACGGTATTTTTGGTATGGTAATGACTTTGTTAGTATTTGGTATTGCCGTTCCCGAAGCAGTTTCATCGTATAGTAATTATATTTCGTTTTTTACAACCTTAGCTCCTACAATTGCCGTTACAATTATAAGTTTTGTTATTATCAGTTCATTTTGGATATATCACCATGAGTTTATTAAGATTAATAATCTTAATTTGCCATATTTGTGGCTAAATATTTTATTTTTAATTTGCCTGTCCTTTATTCCGTTTACAACTTCTTTGATTGGGAATTAT
Organism: Methanobrevibacter sp.; assembly: GCF_045541095.1. Lineage (GTDB taxonomy): Archaea > Methanobacteriota > Methanobacteria > Methanobacteriales > Methanobacteriaceae > Methanocatella. The sequence goes on along the minus strand of NZ_JAZQIJ010000198.1, from coordinate 25,585 downwards.
TCTCAATTTTTCATCTCAGAGGCGATATTTGGATTAAATATTTTATTGACCATAATTTCATTCATGTTAATGTACGTTTATGCTTTTAGAAGGGATTTTTTAGAAAACAAACCTTCAAAACAAGAAAATGTTCATGTATTTACTACATTGGGGAGTATAATGGTTCTTGTAATGATAGTAAATCTCTTGGATTTTTTTGTTTCAAGCAAGTTCATATATCTGTTTTTATTAATTCCGGTAATATCTACCATTTTGGACGTTATCTATAACTATAAGAATTCATGAAAACTTTTATTTCACTCTTTTTTTAATTTCTAATGTTGTGCACTATTCGTTGTGAAATTTAAGGAAACTTATAGAAACATTTAATATATATAAATAAGAAATATTTATTTTTGTTAAGTTTAAAGGGGATTAACAATGAGCAGTTTATTATCAATAACTGACATAAAAGATGATGTAAAGGATATTTTAGAGTTAGCTATTAAAATTAAAGCGGGTGATGTTGAAGATAAGCCACTTGACGGCAAGACATTAGCGATGATTTTTCAAAAGTCATCAACAAGAACCAGAGTTTCTTTTGATGTCGGAATGTATCAGTTAGGTGGAAGGGGAATATTTTTATCTTCAAACGATTTGCAGATGGGCAGAGGAGAGCCTATAAAAGATACTGCAAAGGTATTAAGCCGTTTCGTTGATGGAATAATGATTCGTGCCATTAAACATAGTGATGTTGAGGAGCTAGCTAAATATTCTGACGTGCCAGTTATCAATGGACTGACGGATTTGGAACACCCTTGCCAGGCGTTAGCCGACGCATTAACCATTAAAGAACATTTCGGTACATGCGAAGGCAAAAAAATATGCTTCGTCGGTGACGGAAATAATGTAAGTAATTCCCTTTTATTGATTGCTCCGCTACTCAAAATGGACATATCTATTGCCTGTCCAAAAGGTTACGAACCTAGAGAAGACATTGTTGAAACTGCAAAAGAATATGCAAATGAAAACAATACTGAAATTACAATAACTGATGATATTGGAATTGCATTGCAGAATGTCGATGTGGTATACACCGATGTTTGGGTAAGTATGGGCGATGAAGCTGAAACCAAACAAAGAGAATTAGATTTCGCTCCATTCCAGGTAAATTCAGATTTAATGAGCTTGGCTAATGATGATGCAATATTCATGCATTGTCTGCCTGCAATCAGAGGTCATGAAGTAACAGCTGAAGTTATTGATGGTGAGCAATCTGTCGTTTATGATGAAGCGGAAAACAGAATGCACGCTCAAAAAGCTGTTCTGTATTATTATCTAAAGGCCTAACATTCCCAATATTGAAAATATTATAAATATCACGACTATACACAAACAACACCCCATCCAATTGCTGCTGTCGCTTTTTGAGTTTGAAGATGAGGTAGTAGTGGTCTTTTGGTAGGTATTTTGATGTGTATTTGGTTGTTCAATTATCTCTACTTTTTTTGCTTTTTCTTCTTCTTTTAGCAACTCCCCACAGTTTTTACAGAATTTTGCTTCATCCGGATTTTCTTCCCCACATTTAAAACAATACATATAAAATCCACCTAAAAATTATTTTTAAAAATATTATTAAACCTATTCCGCCAATAAAGCCTGTGATAAATCTTAAACTATTTGTACTTTCCCTTGGGCCGAAGTACTGTGTAAATCCATCTGCAGCGACAGGTATCATCAAAATCATAGATAGAATTAAAGTATTGATATCATATGCATGGCCGTAAAAATGATTCCAGATTAGATAAACTGCCAGTCCGGTATAAAAACCGGTGCATCTGGCACATACTGGAAATTGATGGCCTTTTATGAAGAAACTTCTCTCGGGTATTCTATGACAAAGGTATTTTGTAAGCTGCATTTTATCCACACAATTTAAGTACACTTATATTCTTTCAATAATTATATATATTTTTTTATTCATAAGTAACTGTATAATATATAAAAAGGTTTTGAAAATGAGAGGTGGAGAAGCGATAATTGAATCCCTCAAAAATATGGGGGTTAAAACAATATTTGGTTATCCGGGCGGACAGACCATACCGTTTTATGACATGTTATATGATGCTGATTTGGATCATATACTGGTTAGACACGAACAATGCGCAGCTCACGCAGCAGATGGATATGCAAGAGCATCCGGACGTGTCGGGGTGTGTTTGTCAACTTCTGGACCTGGTGCAACCAACCTTGTAACTGGAATCGGAACAGCTTTTATGGATTCTTCTCCAATAGTGGCAATTACTGGTCAAGTTCCTACACATTTAATTGGAAATGACGCTTTCCAAGAGGCAGATATTATTGGAATCACAATACCTATAGTTAAACATAGTTATCAACCTAAAGATCCTGATTTGATACCTTCCATGGTAAAGACAAGTTTTGAAATAGCTTCAACAGGAAGGCCGGGTCCGGTTTTGATTGATGTACCTAAAGAGGTTCAGGAAGGCGAACTTTCTAAATTCGACGATACTTTAATTGAAACCCCTGGTTACAATCCGACCATCAGGGGAAATATCAGACAAATAAAAAAAGCAGCCGGACTGATTAAAGAAGCTAAAAAACCATTGATTCTGGCAGGTGCAGGAGTCATTATAGCAAATGCATGTGAAGAGTTAAAGGAATTTGCTGAAACCATCAATGCACCGGTCATGACTTCACTTTTAGGTAAAGGTGCTTTTGATGAAACCAATGATTTGGCATTGGGTATGCTTGGTATGCACGGCCGTAAGGTATCCAATGATAGTGTAAATGAATCAGATTTATTGATAGCTATTGGAATAAGGTTTTCAGACAGAACCACTGGAAGACTTGACAGTTTTGTTCCGGATACAAAAGTAATTCACATTGATATAGACCCTGCTGAAATAGGCAAGAACGTTGAAGTTGACTTGCCGATTGTAGGGGATGCTAAAAATGTATTGTCTTCATTGAATAAGATATTTAAAGGTTATACTGCATCCAATGATGTTAATAACTGGACTGATAGAATCAAACAGCGCAAAATTGATTTGATTCCTAGAATGACTTATGATGATGTTCCACTTAAACCGCAAAGTGTCATTAAGGAAATTGCGGAAGTTTTGACTGCAGATTCAATCCTGACAACTGATGTCGGTCAAAATCAAATGTGGGCAGCACATTTCTATGATACCCAAAAACCGCGCAAATTCATTTCCTCCGGTGGACTTGGAACCATGGGATTCGGATATCCCGCAGCTATTGGGGCTAAAGTGGCCTGTCCGGAAGACCCTGTCGTTTCAATAAATGGTGACGGAGGATTTTTAATGGTTTGTCAGGAATTGGCTACTGTTAAGGATTATGACATCCCTATCATTGGAGTCGTACTGGAAAACCAGACTTTAGGGATGGTATATCAATGGCAAAGTCTATTGTACAATGAAAGACATTCACAAACCAAATTCAAAAACAATCCGGACTTTGTCAAATTGGCTGAAAGTTTCGGTATTAACGGTGTCAGAATTACAAAGCCTGGTGAAACTAAAGAGGCATTATCAAAAGCAATTAAAGATAATGAAGCTATATTGCTGGACATTGTCATCGACCCTGATGAAGCGCTTCCAATGCTTCCTCCAGGAGCTGGAATAAGCGAAATGATTGGTGAATATAAACTTGAAAAGGATGTGAACTAAATGACCTTTAATTATCATGTTATTTCCACATTAGTTGAAGATAAACCTGGTGTTTTACAAAAAGTTGCAGGATTACTGAATAGGAGAGGAATAAATATAGAAGGTATAACAGTTGGAAAATCCGAAGTTGAAGGTCTTTCACGGATGATTATTACTGTCCATGCAGATGAGAAAGGTTTGGAACAGGTAATAAAGCAATTAAATAAATTAGTTGATGTAATCAAGATTAAAGATATTACTAAAAATGCAGTTAAAAGGGAATTATGTCTTGTAAAAGTTAATGTTCCCGATACAAACGCAAGAGCAGAAATAATTCAATATACCAATATATTCAGAGCAAACATTGTTGATGTCTGTGAAGAAACATTAATCATTGAATTAACTGGGGATAAAGAAAAAATTAATGCATTTATATCTTTAGTAGAAGGTTTTGGAATCAAAAAGATTTCACGTACTGGCCTTACAGCAATGTCAAGGGGAGTATAAAATGACTATATTAGAAAACGTTTTAGAGGATAATAAGAAATTTGTTGAAAATTTTGACGGAAAAGAAATGTCTCACCATGCACAAAAAAAGTTAGCTATCTTAACTTGTATGGATTGCAGATTAATCGACTTTTTTGAACCAGCACTTGGTCTTGAAAGAGGAGACGCAAAAATTGTTAGAAATGCAGGAAACTCCATTGTCGGAGAAGATGCAATTAGATCCATTGGTGCAGCTTTATACAACCTTGGCGCTGAAGAAGTAATGGTTGTCGGTCACACTGAATGTGGTATGGCTGGTGCTGATGCTGAAGCTTTAAAAGAAAAAATGCTCGCTCGTGGTATTAAAGAAGAAGATATTGCAAAATATGACCTTGCAGAATGGATTGGAGGGTTCGAATCAGAAGAAGAAAACGTTAAAAACGTTGTAGAAAAAATTAAAAATCACCCATTAATCCCTGATGTACCTGTACACGGTCTTATAATTGATATCGTAACCGGTGAGTTGAAAGTTTTAGTAGATGGTTATTAAACCCATCTATCTATTTTTTTATTTTTATTAAGCTTTTTCCTGAAATGGAGTAGTTTTTATTTCCTGATGAAATAATCACTTTATGTTTGCCTATTTTTAAGTTCTTTGTATTGATTTTGGCTATTCCTTTCTTGTTTGTCTTAACGGTATATGTTTTGTATTTTTTTCCGGTGTAAATTTTAACTTTAACTTTAACGTTTGAAAGCATTTTTTTAGTCTCTTTATTTTTGACGGTTACTTTGAAATAATTTGATTTTTTAAATTTGTTTGTTATTTTTGGAGCTTTAACAATGGTTTTAGCTTTGTTAATTTTAATTGATGTTGTTTTCATTATTTTATTGTTGAATATTACTTGAATTTTATGAACTCCCGCATCAAGTTTTGCAGGTATTTTAAATAGTACTGAACCGTTTGAATCGGTTGTTTTAGGGTATGTTTTATAGTTTTTACCAGTATATATCTTAAAAATCACTTTCTGTTTTGATATATCTAGATTGGTGTAATTTATCAGTTTTATTTTTAGTGAACTTTTGATATTTGAAAATCTGTTGTTTTTAAAATCTTTTATCATTTTAATGTCTATTGAATGCACTGTCAAATTAACTTCTAGAAGCATTATTCTACCATAGTAAATAAATCCAAAATCGTAATAAATTTTAAGATTCAATTCACCCTTGTTTTCTATTGTGTAAAAGGCTTTCCCGTTTTTATCTGTAATTAGGCCAATATTGTGGTCATTTGGATTTTCAACATATAATAACTTATTTGAAATTGGATTTCCATCATGGTCAGTTAGTCTGAAGATTATAGTGTCGTTAATGCAGTAGAGGGCATGTTTGTCATAGGTTAAATTAAAGAGGGTATTAACGTTTATGTTTTCGCTGTCGATTTTGTATAATCCGCTGGCGTTTATGAAGTATGAATTTATGGCGGTATAATTGGTTTTCACTGGATAGGTTTCGTTATAAATTATAATGTCTCCATGATCATGGGTAATCTGTTCTATATATGTTTTGGTTTTAAATGTATCTTTTATGGGGCCATTGTTGTAGAATAATGAATTATTCAAATATATGTTTGAAAAGAATAGTTCAATAGTTGATTTGTTGAATTTTGAGTTGTGAATTTCAATGTCTGTTTCGCTAGATTTTATTTCACAATCTCCGGCTGTTGAATTTTTAATTATTAATTTGGACCTGCCGGAATAAAAGTTTGGATTAAATGCAAGGGTGGTTTTGTTTAAAATACTGTCTTTTAAAAATACCTCACAGCCTTTGGCATAATATCCTGCGATAAATTTGATGTTAGAATTATTAAAGGTTGCATTTTCGAAATTGACATCACTGTAATATATTGTTGGATTGAACTTGCTAAATGAACTGTTGAAAACATCGATTTTATCTGATGAACCTCTAAGAGATGAATTATCGAATAGGGAATCTGTTACATTAATATTATAATGATTTAATAGGATATCTGAATTAAAAGCTTTTAAATTTCTTATTTCCATGCTATTTGAAATGAATATTCTGTCGCTTCCAACAAGTTCTGTTAAAAGGTATGTCAGTGAACTGATTTGTGCATTGTAAAGAGTACAATTAATTATTTTTGCACCATATTTGTATGCGAAGTCATATACTGATAATTTAACTTCTGATTCATTAAAGATGCAATTGACAAATGTATTGTTTAATTCCTTGCTTGTATAATTTGTTTTAATAAATTTACAGTCTATAAATTCCATTTCATGGCGACTAATGAGGTTCAAATCCTTAAATGTAATATTTTTGAAGACAATGTTGCTGCCTTTGTTTTTAACAAACAAATCTATTGGACTAATGATTATAATCTCATCATCACTGCTTTTGTTTTCTTCAAAAACGTCAAGATACAGTGTTGTATTCTTACCGTCAATTACGGTTTCACCAGTTCCTTCAATAGTAATAGATCTGTTTAGTGTGATGTGTGTTTCGCTTTCAGGATTTATATGGTATGTTTTTTCATCAAGTTTGACGACTCCATCATCACAATTGTCTATTATGTCTTTAATGTTGTCATTTGCCGTGTTGTTGTCTTCTGCGGATACTATTCCAACACATAAAAATAAAATTAAAGTAAAAAATAATACTTTTAATAATTTGCTTTTCATATTAATCTCTTCTATATAATATATTTTTAACATTTGAACTATATAATGATTGAGATTTTAAGTTACTTTTATTAATGTAGAAAATCATAATTATTATTTGATATTTTATTATATCATTAATTTTTATGAGTGATTATTATGAAAATGTATTACGACGATGATGTAAATACAGATGCTCTTGAAGGAAAAACCATTGCTGTAATCGGTTATGGTTCACAAGGAAGAGCACAATCTAGAAATATGGCTGACAGTGGAGCTAACGTTATTGTTGGTGTAAGAGAAAATGGTAGTTCTTGGAACTTAGTTCAAGAAGATGGAATGACAGTAAAAACTATTGAAGATGCAGCAAAAGAAGCTGATATTATTCACATTTTACTCCCTGATGAAATCCAAGAAAAAGTATACAATGAACAGATTGCACCATATGTTGAAGCTGGAAACACTCTTTCATTCTCTCACGGTTACAACATCCACTTCGGTTTAATCAAACCTGATGAAGACGTAAACATTGTAATGTTTGCACCAAAAGGACCTGGGTCTATGGTAAGAAGAACCTACGAAGAAGGATTCGGTATTCCTGGTTTAGTTGCAGTCGAACAAGACGCAACCGGTGACGCATTACAACTCGCATTAGGTATGGCAAAAGCATGTGGTTTAACCAAAGCTGGTGTTTTGGAAACTACTTTCCAAGAAGAAACTGAAACTGACTTATTTGGTGAACAAACAGTTTTATGTGGAGGTATCACTGAATTAATCAATGCAGGATTCACTACTTTAGTTGAAGCAGGATACCAACCTGAAATTGCTTACTTTGAAACCTGCCACGAAGTAAAACTTATCGTAGATTTAATTTACGAAAAAGGTTTTGCTGGAATGTGGACCGATGTAAGTAACACCGCTGAATATGGTGGTTTAACTAGAGGAAATAGAATTATTACTCAAGAAGCTAAAGACGGTATGAAAGCAGTTTTAAAAGAAATCCAAGATGGAACCTTCAAAAAACAATGGGCAGATGAAAATGCCACTGACGGAGCTAACTTAAAAGAAATGAGAGCTGCTGAAGGTCAAAAAGACATTGAAATTGTTGGTGAAAGACTTAGAAAAGCTTGTGGATTACAAAAAGACGATTAAGTCTTTTTTTCTCTTTTTTTTATTTTACTATTTTTTTTGTGATGGATATGGTTTTTATTGGAATGGACCATGGAACTACTGGAATCTCTTTTTGCATAATGTCTGATGACGGTGAAGTTATTGATGTTTTTAAAATCGGAAGGGAGGAAAGTAAAAAAGGCCTTGTTTCTGCTACAGAAGAACTTGAAAAACGTGTTGATTTTAATTCAGTCAAAATGATGGCCATTACCTATGCCATGGGCGATGGAATAAGTGAAATTTTACCAATAGATAAAGTTGAAAACAGAGGTATCTTATCTATTGCAGGCGCCGGCAAGGTTACAGGTGGAGGTACATCCGTATTTTCTGAATTGGAACAGCTGGATATTGATACAATAATGATTCCTGGCCTTCACAAGGATTCCACATCTTTAGATGAAATGTTTAGAGCCGCTTATTCTCACCAGGCTAGTCCTGAAAAAATAAGCATTTCCTACAATGCATTTAAGGAAACAAACTGGTCCAATTTTATCGTAGCAGATATTTCCTCTAATAGCGTGGACATTTTAATAGAGGATGGAAAAATCAGAGGGGCAATGGATGCCTGTGTAGGTGCTATGGGTGTTGTACATGGACCTCTGGACTTGAAAATGTTAAGAGACATCGATGAAAGGAATGTTTCTGCAAATGCCTGTTTTTCACATGCTGGTGCAATAAAGGTTGCTGAAATTGACGGTAAGGTAGCCAATATGAAAGATCAGCTTTTGGAAAATTATGCTAAAGGTGATGAAAAGGCAAAATTGGCTATAGATACGTTAATCATGACTGTTGCTATGGAAATTGCAGGTTTGGCTGTTGTTTGTGAAAATGAAATTGAAGGTATTGTCCTGACAGGTTCAATTGGCAGTGCAACCGAACCGTTTAACTTTGAAAATGAAATTAACAGATATTTCAAAAACAGATATGATTTTAAAGTAATTTCAAAAGAGTCTGGAGCTATCGGTGCAGCCCAAATAGCGATGGATGTTTATAATGGTGAAAAAGAAATATTGGGTGTTAAAGTAAATATTTAACATTCTATTTCTTATCTTCTTTTAAACTGACAAAAACTACATTTCCACCTTTAATAGTTTGTAATCCGTTTTCATTTTCAAGGACAAGGTTTAGATAATTATCAATAGCTATTATTTTTCCTTCAGCTTGATTGTTATCCCTCAAATCAACACTAACATACTTATTTTTAAATTGTGCAAAAAGTTTGTTTACATTATCTTTATCAAAACTCATTTTTTCAAATCCTTGAATTTATACTATTTTAATATTGATGTTCCAACTTTATATAGTTTAAGATTTATAATATATACTATGGCAATAAATCAATTAGAAAGTAATTTAGAAGCTATTACTCGCACAATAGCTCAATTGAAAAGAGACGGTTGTACTGACGAAAAGATTTTAAAGGAACTGTATGAAGAAAGGGATAAAATATTGAAAGATTTAAATTTATAAATCTTTTATTTAAGCCATTCTTTAAGCAAGCCCATATCAGCGGTTAAATCTATTTTTAAGGGAGTTACTGTGGTTTTGTGGGCTTTTCGCAATTCATATCCATCACTTCCGGGTTCATCTTCTTCATACGGATCGCCACCAATCCAATAATAAGGTTTTTCACGGGGATCCAGACGTTTGTCGATAACCGGAACATACATTCTTTTTCCAAGTTTTACAACTTCAAACTCTTCATCTACTGGCTCTTCGGGGATATTGACATTCAGAAGGTCAATTCCTTCAGGCAAGCCTTTTTTCAAAACAATCTTACTTAATTTTTTAAGCATTTTTCCGGCAAAATCAAAATCGATTTCGTTTTCTCCGTTTTCAAACTTGATGTAATCCTTAGTCACTTCAAGAGAAATGGCTATTGTTGGAATTCCAAAGCTTGCAGCTTCAAGTGCAGCACCAAGTGTTCCGGATGTTGTCAGTTCCGCTTTTCCTATGTTGTATCCTGTATTTATCCCGGAAATCATCAAATCAGGTTTTTCATCTAAAATTTGGAATAATCCTATTGTTACTGCATCTGTTGGTGTTCCCCCGACTCCGTAACCTTTACTTCCATCTCTCAATATGTGTTCATTTACTCTTAATGGTTCATATAATGTTAATGCATGTCCTATTCCACTTTGTTGGGTTTCAGGAGCAACTACATAAGTATCACATATTTCATCAACTGCTTTTTTTGCAGCCAATATTCCAGAAGCGGTTATTCCATCATCATTGCATATTAACGCTTTCATATATTTATTAAGGCAATTCCTTTTTTAAATAATTTTAGGTTTTGATGAATTGATAACAAAGTTTAATAATAATTTTAGTTATAAATTATAATATTAATTTGAAAAAACACATGCGGGTGGAAACTTGGAAAAACCACAATTGATTAATTTTATAGCTAAAGTAATGGAGGACTCTGGTTTCAAAGTTTACAAGAATTTCAAAACCTCGCAGAAAGTAATCGATATTTATGCGATTTTACCAACCACAATTGGGGATTTTGGGGTTGTTGTAGCCTGTAAAAATTATGATAAAACTTTTGAAATTGGGGTGGACGTTTTAAAAGAAATGGAAGATGTTCAACAAAGCATTAAAGCTTCAAAAGTAACTATTGTATCCTCTTCTTATTTCTCTAATCAAGCAAAAAATTATGCATTAAGAAAAAATATCAAACTGGTTGACAGGGACGACTTGACTGAACTTGCCAGAAGATATCAGGACAGAACTTCCCAAACCACTTTGGATAACACCCCTTACGATGGTGGTGCATCACAATATCTTGAAGAGGAATCTGAATATGAATACGATTATGATGCTTCCGATATGGAATATCTGATGAGCAGAAGGGATGCCAACCCTAATGTTTATAAGAGTTCTCTGTACAGGCAAATCGATGAGCCTCAAAGGCAATCAAGATTCTCTTTCCTTAACAGGGGTGGAGGTTTAAATAGGGTGCGCAATGTGCAGACTGACTTATACAATTACAATCAGCCTAGAGCCCCATATGATGAACCGGTCCTGTTGAAGTTAATCAACAATCCTATCGTATTGATTATTTTTGTTGTAATCATATCCTACGCACTTGCATACCTGTTTGGAAATCTTTTAGGTATAGATGCAGGAATCGTTGGATTGGTTGAGATGGCTGTAGCGTTGCTTTTATCTTATGGTTTGTCATTATATACCGAAAGAAGCAGCGAATTTATTATAAAAGGAACATTCGTGTTCTTTGTTTCATTAATAATTTTAATTTTATTAATCTTTGTATAGATTAATATTCTTAATATTAATTATTATTAAAATTAATCCAATCAGGTATAAAAACCAAATCATGATGTCTGTTGGCCCGGTTTCTATCCAAATCAATGTGTGTGTTAAAATCATAGAATAGATGCCAACACCAATTCCTTTTTTTAACTTATGAATCAGACCTAAAAACACTCCCATAAACAGCATTTGTATTGTAAGGCCGATTAATCCGAAATCAAGATATACAGGTCCGAACAGTGTTGATGTCAGACATACTGTGTATTTTAAAACGTATTCTCCAATAAATGTTCTTGGGCTTCCTGATGAAAAGACCATGCTTAGGACATGGCCGTGTGTGGTTGCTGCCAACGGAATGATTTTTTCAAACACCTCAAGGGTAAATGCGGCCCTGTAGAATATCAGATCAAGCGGATTCAACGTCCAGTTCTGATTTGCTATTGACTGTGAAGCTATATAACCTATTACCATTATTCCCAAAACTATGGCCACAATGAATATGATTCCTGCTTTTTTTGATATCTTTTCCAGATAATAAAGAGTAATGAATGAACTTCCAAGTATTCCCAAAACGGAGGTTCTATATCCGTTCAAGCCAAAAATAATGGCTCCCAAAAGTACCAATAACAGGTATTTTCTGTCATAATATTTTGCAAGCAGAATATTCATCATTATTAAAAACAGGGGATAAGCTATTCTCCAGATGTTTGTTGTTGCATTTGATTTTAAAACGCTGTTGAATAATGGAATTCCTCCAATCAACACCAGATTAAGTGTCTGCAACGCTAAAGCTATTATTACCAATGCAACAAGCAGCTTTTCAGATAGGAAACTAACGTCCTTTGTTTGAGAAACGTTAATTTTAAATTTGACTAGCAGTGCGCCGGCCGTAAAAATAATGCATGCAAAAATAATTGTCAAAATCACTTCTAAACTAAGCGGATTTTCAAACCTGTAGTTAAATGAACCGACATATCCAATTAAAAGAAAGGCTAAAATTGCTACCACTAATATGAACGGCTGGAAGTAATCTATTTTTTTAAAATTCATCCTATCCGCCCAGTTCCAAAGAGGATATGGCTAGGTTTCCACCAAAGTTGGGCATAGCGGCCACATGTGTATGGACATAGCTTGCAAGGGTATTTCTTTCCATAAATCCGTCCTGCAGATTGTATGAGCCTTTTCCTCTTAATATATTAAATGCAAGGTCATGTTTTATGTTGTTTTTATCAACAAGAACCTTGGAATAATGGAATTCATGGCCGTTGAATTTTTCTCCTTTTTTGGAGATGATGTTGTCCTGTGTTACTTCAGCTATTGTGTATTTCAATGCCTGAACTCTGTCTGTAAGAATTGACTTGTATGGGTATATGTCAACCATTTTATCTTCATGAATGGAGTTCATAAGATACATCAAGCCTCCGCATTCGGCAAAAATAGGTCTGTCTTCCAAGTGGAAGGTTTTTATTTGTGAAAGCATCCCTTCATTTGCGCTAAGCTCTTTTGAAAAGAGTTCCGGATATCCTCCACCAATGTATAATCCGTCAACATCAGGCAACTCTTCATCGTTTAAGGGTGAGAAATATTCTATTTTAGCATTGTTGGCTTCTAAGGATTCAATATTTTCCTTATAATAAAAGTTAAATACCTCATCGTATGCTACTCCGATTTTTACTGGCTGCTTATTTAATTTATTCCAGATTGGAATGATGTCTGAGGTTATTTTAGGTGCGGTCTTTGCAATTTCAACAAGTCTGTCCAAATCTATTGAATTTTTTATTACTTCAGACCACAAATCAATGAATTTCAATGAGTTTTCCCTTTCACGAGCAGGAACAAGGCCTAAGTGTCTTTGTTCAATTGAAATATTATTGTCACGAATTATTCCGCCAATGACTTCAGTTTTTGTTATCTCTTCAATTGACCTTTTAGTTTTTTCATAATGCGCCTTGTTTTTAACTTTGTTCAGAATTACTCCGGCAATATTTACTTCAGGATCAAGTGCTTTAAAACCCAAAACCAGCGCCGCTGCACTTTTGACAAGGCTTCTTGAATTTATAATTAAAATCACTGGAGCTTTTAGAGATTTTGCAACAGAAGCGGTACTTCCAATATCATTGATGGAATCGATTCCTTCATAAAGGCCTCTGACACCTTCAATGATTGCAATGTCCTTTCCCTCCATACCTTTCAGATAGGAATCTCTCACCTGTCCTTTTTGCATGAAAAAGGAATCCAGGTTTCTGGAGGTATTTCCGGTTGCCAATGTATGATAGGATGGGTCTATGTAATCTGGTCCCACTTTAAATGGTTGTACATTATATTTTTCGCTTAATGCCTTCATTATTCCGGTGGCGATTGTTGTTTTTCCAACCGCGCTGCCGGTCCCTGCTAAAATAATTCTCATAATAATACATTGTAGTTATATTATATTAATTAATTGTTTTTTTTAATTTTGAAATTTTCAATAATATTTTTTCAAACACTAGCTATTTTTATATAATATTAAAACTAAAATTTATATCATAATATATGGTGGTTAAATGAGAATTTTATTAATTCATTCTGATTATTTAAATTACAATGTAAAGAATAAAACACCTGTAGCCGAAGAAATAGAGGAAGCCAAACATCAAGGGGCTTTTGATGATTCTTTAGTAGTATTTACAAGTGTTGAGAAAGAAGATGAAAATAATCCAGAAGGTATTGTTAAGAATTTAGTTAGTGAAATCATAAAAACCAATGATCAAGTTAAAGCTGAAAATATCGTATTATATCCATATGCTCACTTATCTTCCTCATTAGGTTCTCCAAAGGTAGCTGTTAAAATATTAAAAGATACCGAAGAAGCATTGCTGGCTGAAAATTTAAATGTTCAAAGAGTACCTTTCGGATGGTATAAGGCCTTTGAAATTTCATGCAAAGGACACCCTTTAAGTGAACTTTCAAGAACAATAACTGCCGATAAGGATGAGGTGAAAGTTGAAAGAAAACCTTCCAAATGGCAAATTCTTGAAGGGGACAAGATTACTCAAATCGATGATTTCAACTTTGAAAACAGAGCTTTCAAACAACTTGTCGATTATGAGCTTGGATGCGGAGCATCCGATGAAGGTGAACCTCCTCACGTAAAACTGATGAGGGAAAAGGAAATCTGTGACTATGAACCTGCATCTGATGTTGGAAACCTCCGCTGGTATCCAAAAGGAAAATTAATCAGAGATTTGCTTGCAGATTATGTTTATGACTTAACTGTCGAACGTGGCGCAATGCCTGTTGAAACTCCAATTTTCTATGATTTGGACAATCAAGCAATTTATGAGCATGCTTATAAATTTGGAGAAAGGCAATACAGAACAGATACCAAAAAGAATTTAATGCTTAGATTCGCAGCCTGTTTCGGTGCTTTCAGATTAATGTCTGATTCATACTTGACCTGGAAAAACCTGCCTGCTAAGATTTTTGAATTAACCAGATACAGTTTCCGTTATGAGAAAAAAGGTGAAGTTGTCGGTCTTAAAAGATTAAGGGCATTTACCATGCCGGATTGCCACTCATTCTGTACTGATGTACCTGCATCCTTAGATGAGTTTTCCCAACAAACTGACATGTGTATGCAAACAGGTAAGGATTTGAATTTGGACTTTGAAGTGATTTTCAGAGCTACCCAAGACTTCTTTGACGAAAATGAGGAATGGATGTATGAAATTGCAAGAAAATTCAATAAACCTATCCTTTTAGAAATTTTACCTGAAAGACATCATTACTGGGTTTGCAAAATAGATTTGGCAAATATTGACGCTTTAGGCCGTCCAATCGAAAATCCAACAGTTCAAATAGACGTTGAAAGTGGTAAAAGATTTGACATTACATACCTTGGAGAAGACGGCGAACAGCACAATCCTACAATCCTTCACACTTCACCAACCGGAAGTATTGAAAGGGTATTATGTGCAATGCTTGAAAAGACCGCTATTGAAATCAATGAACGCTCTCCAATGTTGCCAACATGGTTAAGCCCAATTCAAGCAAGAATTCTCACTGTCGGTGATGCTCATGAAGAGTTTGCAAATGAGTTATATGACAAAATCAATGCGGCAAATATCCGTGTGGACATTGATGACAGGGATGAAAGCGTAGGTAAGAAAATCAGAAACGCTTCTAAAGAATGGATTCCATACATATTCGTCGTTGGTGATAAGGAAGTGGAATCAGGTAAATTCCAAGTTACAGTTCGTGAAACTGGCGAAAAAGTTGAAATGACAGTTGAAGAGTTAATAGCTGAAATTAATGATAAATGTGAAGGAAAACCTTTCAGAAAATTACCTTTACCTAAGGACATTTCAAAAAGGATTAACTTCCAATAGTTATATTACAAATAAAACTTATAGTATTATATGGAGGAAATTTAATGGACCCAATGTATAAAATAGGAGAAGCTCTTATTGGAGATGGCCCTGAATTAGCACATGTTGATTTATTAATTGGTGATAAACAAGGACCTGTTGGTCAAGCTTTCGCTAATGGTTTATCAAACTTATCTGTAGGACATACTCCTTTAACAAGTGTAATTAGACCTAATTTAATGACCAAACCAGCTACTTTAATCATTCCTAAAGTAACTGTTGGTGATTTAGAAGATGCAAGTAAAATTTTTGGACCTGCACAAACCGCTGTTGCAAGAGCAGTAGCTGATGCAGTAGAAGACGGTTACATTCCAAAAGAAATAGTCGAGGATATTGTAATAAATGTAAGTGTATTTATTGATCCTTCTGCAAAAAATTACAGAAAAATCTATCAGTACAACTATGGTGCTACAAAATTAGCAATCAGAAGAGCAATGAGCGATTATCCATCAATTGACAAAGTACTTGCTGAAAAAGACCGTGGAACTCACCCAATTATGGGATTCAAAGTCAAAAAACTTTGGTCACCACCATATTTACAAGTTGCACTTGACTTAGACAATGAAGCTGCAATGGAAAGAATCATCAATGAATTACCTGAAAATGAAAGAGTACTCATTGAAGCTGGAACTCCACTCGTTAAAAAATTCGGTGTTGGAATTATTTCAAAAATCAGAGAATTACGTCCTGACGCATTCATCATTGCTGATTTAAAAACCTTGGATGTTGGCCGTGTAGAGGTTAAAATGTCAGCTGATGAAACCGCAGATGCAATTGCTATTTCCGGTTTAGGTACTATTGAATCAATCATGAAAGCAATTCATGAAACTCAAAAACAAGGTATCTATTCAATTCTCGACATGATGAATGTTGACCATTTCGAAGAAAAATTAACCCAATTGCCTGACGATTTAAAACCAGACATCGTATTATTACACAGAAATGTCGATTATGAAACCTGGATTAAAGAACATGGTGGAGATGTCGGCGGAATGACCGCATGGGGAGATATCAAAAACATCAAAGAAATCACTGGCGGTTTAGTTGCTGTAGCCGGTGGAATCACTCCAGATAATGTTGAAGAAGCAATTGAAAAAGGTGCAGATGTTATTATTGCAGGAAGATACATTATTGGTTCAAGAGATGTAAGAAGAGCTGCTCAAGACTTCTTAGCACACTTCGCACCAGATCCAGATAATATGAGACTTGCAATGGACGAAGACGAAAATGTCGAAGTTAAAAAATAGATTAGATTCATTCTAATTTATTTTCTTATTTTTTTTAAAAGGAGTTTTTATCATGGGATTTTGCAATTCATGTGGAAGACCAATTGTAAAAGAAGATTACGGTACTAATAAGGATGGTAGCCTTAATCCGGAATTTTGTAAAGACTGTTTTCAAGATGGTGAGTATACAGAGCCTGATATAACTTTAAGTGAAATGATTGTTAGAAAAACAGAAGAAATGATGGCTAAAAATCCAAGACTCGCTGAAACTCAAGCAACAGGCATCACTGCAATGTTTATTCCTGGATTAAAAAGATGGAATCCTGAATTTCAGGATGATTACAAATCTCTTTAATTTCTACTTTTTAAAATAAATTCTTTTACTTTATTGGCTATATATTCATCGTGGCTTTTTGTATTTTTAATGTTATATAGCTCTTCTTCTAAAGCGTTGTATTTGTCAACCAAATCATTGTATTCAATGCGAAGAGTGTCATAATCCTTTTCCAAGTCTTCGTTGAGTTCATATATTTCAGCATAACTTGTTTTTGTGTTGAGGTTTTCCTGTTTTAATTGATCATATTTGCTGCTTACTTGATCATAACTTTGCTTGATTGAGGAATGTTCTTCTTTGAGGGTTGTGCATTTGGTTTTGAGGTTTTTGTTTTCCTCTTTAATGCTTGAATATTTGGTTTTCAGGTTTTCGTTTTCGGTTTTGATGTTGACAAACTTGGTTTTCAGGTTTTCGTTTTCAATTATCAGTTTTGAATGTTTGTCTTTAATCAGATTATTTTCATTTTTCAAATCATTGATATTATCTTGATGTAAAGTATTGAATTTACTTTCCATTTCTGCTAAATCACTATTTTTTTGAGCAATTTCAGCTTTTAAGTTCTCAATTTCCTTTTCAAATTCTAAAGTAGATGGATTAATATTTTCCTCTAGTTGTCTTTCCAATTCCTTCACTTCCTCGACATGCAAATAATTAGCTATTTTTAACACTTCATTCTCTTCCTCTCTACTTTTAAAATTTTCAATTTCGGATTGAGGGATTATTAGAACTTCCTCTTTATTTTGGTAAATATCTTCATGTTTAGGTACTGTGATTTGAATTTGCTCGGTAGTATACTTTTTCCTTGCCCCGTTTTTCAATGTTCTGTTATATTCTCGTGAATATTTTTTTACAATACCTTTACCAACTTTCATAGTTAAATCCTCATTTAGTAATTTTGTATTTTTATTATTATAAATTTTATCATATAATGTTAAATTGTTGGTGTATGGAAATTTTTAAGAACTTCCGATTAAGATAATGTTATTAAGTTTGACATGCATATATTAAAACAAATCTGAAAGGAATGCAAAGGAAGTGCAGGTAATGTATACTTTAATTTTTGCCATAATAGGAATTGTTATTGTAAGTATTTTATTTTATTCAAGTTATATTCATAGTGATGAATAATTATAACTTTTCATTCTTAAAAAAATTATTTAATAATGATTTACAAACTATTTTTCATGAAAGTTTTTGGTATTTGTGCAAGCCCTAGAAATAACACAACAGAATATGTTTTGAAAACCGCATTAGGCCAGCTTGAAGATGATGGTTTTGACACAGAGCTGTTTACCTGTCAGGCTAAGGATATAAAACCCTGCATGCATTGCGACTACTGTATTGAAAACAAAAAATGCATAATTGATGATGATATGGCCGATGTTTACGCAGGCCTTCAAAGTGCAGACGGCATTATTCTGGCCACTCCCGTTCAAAGCGGCGGAGTGAGCAGTAACCTGTCAGTTATTATGGATAGAACAAGGGCTCTGGAAGCCATTGACTATAACTTGCTTCGCGGAAAAATCGGCATGAGTATTGCTGTGGGCGGAGACAGAACCGGCGGGCAGGACTTTGCACATCTAAAAAATATTACATATTTCATGATACATGGTATCATTCCTGTAAGTGGTGGGCCATTTGGATCAAATTTAGGAGCTTCTTTTTGGTCTAATGACTCATTAGATGATATCAAAAAGGATAATTATGGAATGGAGTCATTAAATAGGACTTTAAATGAATTTAAAAATTTCTTAAATAAGTATATTTAAATACTAAAATCATTTAAATTAATAATAAACAATTTTTTTAAAGGTATACTATGGCAAGTAAGATAGTTCGTGGAAGTCTTATAATTTTTATCGGAAACATTATTTTCCGTATTGGTGGTTATATTTATCGTTTTTTAATGGCTACCTTATTAGGACCTACCGCTTATGGAATTTTGGGAATAACATTGCCTTTCCAGGGTATTTTTCAAACCCTTGCTGCGGGCGGACTTCCTCCGGCTATTGCTAAGTATGTTGCCGAATATGAAGCCGTTGATGAGCATGACATGGCCAGGCATACAATTTATACGGCCTTGAGAATCATGGTATTTCTGGGTATATTTTTGGGAATTCTGATGATTTTCGTTGTTGCTCCATGGCTTGCTTATGATTATCTTGGAAAACCTCTGGCTTTAGTTCCATTACAGATTGTAGGACTGATTACTCCTTTCAGCGTCATTGTTGGTGCTTTTAGAGGTGCATTTCAGGGTGTATACAAGATGGAATATATCGTATATACTCGTGCAGTTGAACAGCTGGGTATGATTTTATGTGCAACTGCATTTGTTTTAATTGGTTTTTCAACTGTCGGAGCATTATGGGGTACTGTTATAGGTTATTCACTTGCGGCTGTCTCAGCAATTTATATATTTAAAGTTTACATGCCGAAATACATCCCAAAACCTAGTGAAAATTTTGTATTTACTCGTCGTGATGAATTGAGCCTTGCTTTCACACTTGTTAAGTTCTCAATTCCGGTAATCATCACTGCCATTGCGGAAATGCTGATTTATAATATATGTACAATAGCAATGGGTAAATTCTTGACATTTGAGGATGTTGGGTTTTTTGCGGCTGCAGACCCGATTTCAAGATTGCCTCTGATGATTTCCATTTCAGTTGCAACCACAATCCTTCCCGCTTCATCCGAGGCCTTCAAGATGCATGACACTAATGCCCTTCAGAAATATGTTGGAGAATCATATAAGATAGCGTTGCTTTTCGTGGTTCCGATGTGTATCGGTCTGGCACTGTTCAGTGTTCCTACCTTGAGATTGCTTTACTTCAAAGATCCTTCCTATGTTGCCGGTGCAGGCGCATTGGCCATATTGGCAATAGGAATGACATTCTATTCCATATTTTCAATATCCACCAGTATAATTCAGGGAATTGGAAATCCTAGAATTCCAATGTATATTCTGATTGTGGGATCTGTTATCACAGGAATCTTCAGCTGGATGCTGGTTCCGGATATGGGTATTGATGGAGGTGCTTTAGCAACTACTTTGGCCTGTTTTGTCATGATGGTACCGTGCATTTACTTTGTGTTTAAGTTAACCAAGACAAAAGCTCCAGTACTGCCTATTATTAAGATTTTAGCTGCATCTGCTATTATGGCTGCTGCAGGTTATTTCATTCCAAAAACAACCTTATTCTTATTCCCGGGAATAATAATCTGCATGATTGTCTATTTCTTTGCATTGATTTTGGTCCGCTTTTTCACAAAAGATGACATTGCCACTTTAAGGGAATACTCATCTAAAGTAGGTCCTCTGTCTAAATTTGTCAATAAACTCCTAAACTTTGTTGAAAAAATTGAATTTAGAAATAAATAATTAAAAAGTTATTTAAATTATAAAAAATAAATTTTTTCTTATAGTTATATAGTTGGGGGATTATATAATGGCTGATGTTAAAGCAGGTGTTGAATATAAAATCAATGTGGACGGAAATTCATTTTTGTTGGATAGCAAAAAATACCAACTTTTGGAGTCTATTCTTGATACAGGTTCATTAACTGAAGCGGCCAAGTTCATCCGAGTGTCATATAGGACAGCTTTAAACTACATTGAAAAGATAGAATCAACACTTAATGTAAAAATTGTAAACACTACCAAAGGTGGAAAAGGTGGGGGAGGTGGAACCACCCTTACCGAAGAAGGATATTCTATTTTAAAGGAATGTAAAAAGATTAACGCAATTATGGAACTGCATAAGGATGTTAATGAAATTGAGGCAGAAATAATTGACATCGATAGTGTCAAAGGCGTGATGACTATTAAAATGGACGATTTCCAAATTAATGCTCCATTAAACCGTAAGTATGAAATCGGTGACAAAATACTGGCACTGATCAGTTACGATAATATATTTTTAATGTTGGAACCGCAAACATCAAGTATTCGTAACATTCTAAAAGGCCAAATCATAGAAATGAAACTTAAGGATGAGATAATTCGCGTTAAGATTAATGTTGGCGGAGTAGTTTTATGCTCTGACATTACAGTTTCCGCTGAAAAGGAACTGAACCTCAGCATTGGTAAGGATGTTTACATTGGATTTAAAGCTATGTCAGTAGCTACATTAAAATTATAAAGGTGAGTTCATGTTAAGAATTTTAGTTGATGAAGATAAGTGTATAGCATGTGGTAAGTGTGAGGAGATTTGTCCGAAAGCAGCTAAAATTTGGAAAATTACTAACGTTGCACATATATTGGATTTAAGATATTGCCATGTTTGTACACTATGTGCAATGGAATGCCCTACAAATTGTATTAAAATACTACGTCCTGGTGAAGATGAGTGAATCCTTGAAGGTAAAATCAATTTAAATGCAGGTAAGATTATGACCAGAATTTCTAATGTTTCAAGAAAAACTTCGGAAACCGATATAAATATAAAAATGAATTTGGATGGAAGTGGAGATTACAACATTTCCACCGGTGTAAACTTTTTTAATCACATGTTGGAGTCTTTTTCAAAGCACAGTATGATTGATTTGGATGTTCAGGCAGTTGGAGATATTGAAATTGATGACCACCACACAATTGAAGACATCGGAATTCTTTTGGGTGAAGCTTTTAGTGAAGCAATCGGAGATAAGAAAGGAATTAAGAGAATGGCCCATGCCATAATTCCTATGGATGAATCTGTTGCTACAGTAGCAATTGACATAGGTGGCCGCAGCTATTGCAACATGGATCTTAAATTTAAAAATGAAAAAATTGGAGACATGACTTCCGATATTGTCATTCACTTTTTTGAATCTTTCGCATCCAGTGCTAAAATAAATATCTACGGCACTGTTGAGGGCATAAACGATCACCACAAGGCTGAAGCTATTTTTAAGGCATTTGCAAAATCCTTAAAAGAAGCAATAAAAATTGAACACGATCAGATTCCTTCTACAAAAGGTGTCTTATAGCTTAACAGCTATTATTTCTTTTTTTTTAAATTTCAAGTATAAAATAAGTCTTTTTTTTAGTGATGTTTTTGGTTAAAAAAAATAAAAAATGAAAAGTAGCGGAATGCTACTTATTCTGGTTTAGAGATTAAATCAACTTTACAACCTGGGTTTCCTTCTTTCATGTGAGGAGTTCTTAAGACTGTATCGTTGGATTTTTCGATTTCTCTTGCTTCTTGTGCTAATTTAGCAGCACATGCAGCCATTTCGTGTGCAGCAGCTACTAATGGGATGAAGTTTTCGAAACCTTTGGTCATGAAACAACCTTTCATGTCTAAGTTTGCGACTGCTCCAGCCATTTCGTATGCAGCAATAGCTTTTGCTTTTGCGTATGGGTTTGCGAATCCTGCTGCTTCTACAGCTTTTTCTGCAGTAATTATGAGTTTTGGTAATTCGATGTCTTCACCTGCGTCTGCTGCAGCGATTACACCGTCAATGGTTTTTTGAACTAATCTTAATGCACCGGTTTCTGCGAGTACTTTTAAGATGTCAGCGTTAAAGATAGCCATTTCAGTTGGGTCTAACCATTCTCTTTTTGCACCAATCATTGGGTCAGACATAACGATGATGTAACCTAATCCTTGTTCATCCATTTCGTCTTTTTTACCTTTACCAGGTGCGTCACCGATGATAATAGCAGGCACATCTTTTTCAGATAATAATTCTCTTGCTTTAGCTGGTCCAGGTGCTCCTGGGTTTGGGCTAATGAAAATTGCGAAGTCAGGTTCGAAAGCGTCTATTTTTGGTACGACGTCTTCTACTTGTTCTGGGTTCATTTTTGCACCAGATCCAAATGTTCTTACATCGATATTTGGTCTGTCTGCTCTTTCGTCTAACAATAGGTCAATTACTGGTGAAGTACCAATATTACCACTTTTAATAATAGCAATTTTAACTACCATAATTAAGTCTCCTTTTTTGATAGTATTAAATTTAATTAAAAAACTATTTAAATTTTATTATTTATTATTTTTAATCAGTCTGATATTTATTTAAATGAATAATGTATATACAATTAAATTTGCAAGTAAATACTTGCACAAATTACTATTTTTTTTAGAATTCATTGACTAAAAGAGGCCTAGAAAATAGCTGAATATATATAAAAAACTGATGTTTTCAAAGATAAAATTGTCAGGTAAAATAAAAAACTTTAAAAAAATAAGTTAGTGGTTCCGACGAGACTCGAACTCGTGATCCCCTCCTTGTAAGGGAGGTATCATACCACTAGACCACGGAACCAACAAACAATATTATGATTTTACTATTATTTATATCTTTCTATTATTTTAAATTTTAACTAGTTAAATTATTATATAATAAAAACATATTATTTATCACAAAAATATTGGAAAAGTGATATCATGGCATGGGATGATACAGCAAGTAAAATTTGGATAGATGGTGAAATGGTTGACTGGAAAGATGCAAACATTCATGTACTTTCTCACGTTGTCCATTACGGAACAAGTGTTTTTGAAGGAATTCGTGCTTATAAAAATGAAAATGGAGTAGGTGTATTCCGTTTAAAAGAGCATGTACAACGTTTATTTGATTCCGCTAAAATTTATAAAATTGATATTCCATTCACTCAGGAAGAAATTGAAGAAGCAATTTTGGAAACCGTTCGTGTAAACGATTTAGACGGATGCTACATACGCCCAATCGTATTTAGAGGTTATGGAGAACTTGGTGTAAACCCATTAAACTGTCCTGTAAATGTAGTAATTGCAGCTTGGGAATGGGGATCCTATTTAGGAGAAGAAGGAATGGCAAATGGTGTAGATATTGGAGTATCCTCATGGAGAAAACCTGCTCCTGACACTTTCCCAGCACTCGCTAAATGTGGAGCAAACTACATGAACTCCCAGCTGGCAAAACTTGAAGCTCTTGAACATGGTTATGATGAAGCTATCATGCTTGATTATGCCGGACATGTTTCTGAAGGTAGTGGAGAAAACATTTTCCTTGTTGAAGGAGAAAAATTATTCACTCCTGCAATGTCCTCTTCAAACCTTAAAGGTATTACAAGAGATTCAATCATGACTGTAGCTCGTGATTTAGGATATGAGGTTGTTGAAGAAATTATTTCAAGAGAAAGATTATATTCCGCTGATGAAGTATTCTTCACCGGAACTGCTGCTGAAGTAACTCCTATCCGTTCCATTGATCACAGAACTATCGGAATCGGTAAAAGAGGCCCTATAGCTGAAAAAATACAATCTACATTCTTTGACATTGTAGAAGCTAAAGTCGAAGACAAATACGGATGGTTAACCTATATCTAAACTGGTGTAATTCATGGATATACTTCAGGGAATTATTATTGGTATAGTTCAGGGTTTAACTGAATTCCTGCCGGTAAGTAGTTCAGCGCATTTAGTTTTTGTTCAGAATCTTTTAGGTGTTGAAGCAGATCTTGCTTTCGACACTTTTCTTCATTTGGGAACATTGATAGCTGTAGTATGGTTTTTCAGATGGGATATTATAAAAATGATTAGGTCATGGATATTAAGTATTCAGGATCTTATTCAGGGCAGATTCCAGGAAGGTTTTTATTCAGACCCCTACAAAAGGCTTGCTTGGTATGTAATTTTAGGAACAATTCCTGTTGGTATCGTTGGTTTGTTGTTTGAAGATGCAGTTGACAGTATTTTTGCAGGAGCTTTATATGTTCCAGCATTTTTCCTGTTTGTAACTGGTACAATTCTTTATCTGTCTCAAAGAATGGCCAGCGGACATATTGATATGAATAATATCTCCAAAAAAGAAGCAATTTGGATGGGTTTAGGTCAGGCATGTGCGATATTGCCAGGGCTTTCACGTTCAGGTACTACCATTGCTGCAGGTTTAACAATAGGTTTGGATAAAGAATTCGCAGCTAAATTCAGTTTTATACTATCTATTCCAGCTATTCTTGGTGCATTCCTCCTTCAGGCAAAAGATATAGGCACTGCATTGGATGCAAACTTTTTACCTGTAGTTTTAGGTTTCATCGCATCAATTATTGCAGGTTATATGGCTATAAGATGGATGTTGGACTTAATTAAAAATAAAAGTTTGGATATCTTTGCTTTCTATTGCTGGATAGTGGGTATAGTGGTATTTATGGGTTCAATTGCTCATATATTCTAATAAAAAAATAAATCAATTATCCTATGATAATTGATTATTTAATTATTTTGATTTTTTTAGTTAATGTAGTGGTTCCGTAAGTTTCGGTTGACTTGAAACCTACTTTAACAGTATATTATTGAACTACCTCAACTTATTGAAGTTGAGGATTCCTAGGTTTTTTATTATATATCGTTGGTTATTTGATATTATC
>NZ_JAZQIJ010000197.1:0-2100 GCF_045541095.1 Methanobrevibacter sp. | reverse complement strand
TAAAGTTTTTCGAATGTAAGTGCTCACTTCTAGGGTAATATTATTAAAAAAAGATTATAGTAAGTATTTTGTGTCTTTAGAAAATTTTTAGAATTTGTTGATAAATGTTATTCGTTTTGCGCATATTACTCTTAAATTGCTCAGCTTAAAGCTGAAAATGAATATATGAAAAATCAGTTAAAAAATAATTTGAAGTTTAATATTTAAAAATAAAATAGGAAAGAATCAATCTTTCCTAACCTTTAAAAGGGTTTGAACTATCGTATTTTTGACCGTTTACTGAAATTGAATAGTTACCATATTCAATATTGCCTGTTACGGTTAGAGATGAAACTTCACTGTCACCAGTCAATGTCCATGTTGAACCTTCGCCAACATTAATGGTAGTGTTTCCGGTAGAGTTTATTGCACCTTTGAACTCGGTGCTTTTCATGGTCCAGTTAAGGGAGCTTATAGAATCGACAACAATGTTTCCATCTATTTTTTCATTGTTTGTATTTAGCTCAGCCACTCCTCCGTTGGAGCCTGTTGTTCCCCACTGGTTCTGACCTGCTATTTCTAAAAATGTTCCGCTACCGAAACTGAGCTCAGTACTGTCCAAATCAATTACGCAAGCAGTATTTGTTACATGAAACATCGGTGCATCCTTATACACTGAGGAGTCGGAAGCTATTGACAGTTTGGAATTTTTAGCAGTAAAGAGTGATGTTCCAACATCAGCATCACCACTCATGCTTTGGTAGATGAAAACTCCTCCCAAATCAACATAACTGTCGCCGTCCTTTCTGTTACCTTCTGCATAACCTGTAAGGTCTGAGTTTGTAACTTCAATGGAATTTTTACCTTCGATACATGCAATCTGAGACACGTATGCAGTACCTTTTGAGTTGTCGACAGTAATGTTTCCGGTTGAATAGATTAAAGGAGAGCCTCTGCCGCTGGTTTTGCTTACGCCTGTGTTGATGTCTGAGTTTTTAACGTGAACTTCTCCTTCTCCACGGTCTGTTGCAAGTGCAGCACAGCTTTGGCCGTCAGTATTGATGATTACGTTTTCAGCATTTATTATTCCTTTGTAGGTCGCATCAAGTCCTCTTGACTTGTCTGAGTGGGTTGTTATTTTAACGTTTTTGATAGTGGCCTGTGTATTGCCGCTGACATCACTTGCACCTGATGGGTCTGCCCCACCGTTTCCAGGAGCCTGTCCTCCTTCACCAGATCCTTCGCCTGAAGGCATTTCAGGAGGCTGGCCTCCGCCTCCATCTTGTTGGTTTCCAGTTGCTTCAGGAGGCTGACTTCCATTTCCTCCCTGTGAGCCTTCGCCGTTTCCGGTTGCTTCAGGAGGTTGTCCTCCACCTTGGGAAGCACCATCACCTGATGAGTTTCCACCACTTGATGAGGTTGAAGCTTCAGAGTTGGTTACAAAAATACCGTTGGATCCTTTGGAATTGGTATTGATTTCCACATTTGAAATGTCCAGGGTACCATTGGTATTCACTAAAATAGCTGAATTGACTCCGTAAAAGTCTGCATCGTCACCTGAAGTGGCTGTGTCTCCTGTTTTGTTGATGATAGCATCTTTCAATGACAATTTACCGTTATTGGTTACTAAAATAGAATTCAAATCACTGGTACTGGATGAAATAAATCCTTTCTCTTTTGATTCATCACTGCCGTTTACTACAATATTTCCCATATCTTCAAGTGCACTTGCATCGACATTGACAGACGCATTTCCCGAGGAGGTATTTGTGTTTGTCAGTGCAAATGCACCGATGCCTATTATAACAATAATTGCAATTGCTGCAATCAGATACTTTCTGTTCATAAAATTAGTAACTCGTATGTTATATTTAATGATTAGCATATTTATCTTAAATAATGCAAGAATACCACGACCTCTTTTAGGTCGTGGATGAATTGTAAGTTGGGTGTACTATCTTTTTTAATTAATTTTATTGTGTTTATTTTTATTTAATATATTTGGAGACTATTTTAGGTCTATGTATTTTTTGTTCAGTGTACTCTCTTTTTTTTGTGTGGGATTTGTAATATTTGCTTTGAGTTGTGAAAATTGTTCTGGGTTTGAAAAATTGTTTTCAG
>NZ_JAZQIJ010000196.1:0-3564 GCF_045541095.1 Methanobrevibacter sp. | reverse complement strand
TAACTTATACCAATATTGTAATAAAAAAGTTTATTTATTTGGTAAATAATATAATTAACACTGGAAATTATACTGATATTTTTTCTCATGATTTTTAATTTATTATGTGGGGTATTTTAATGTCAAATGTTTTTGAAGATTTAGAAAATGATTTGGAATCTTTATCGTCCAAATCCATATTTAAAGATAAAGGTCCTCTTGATCATAGATTTTTACCAGATAAACTAGTTCACAGGGAAGATCAAATAAGGCAGATTGCCAAATATTGGGTAGATGTTTTAAATAATGTAACTCCATCAAATGTCACTCTTTATGGAAAAACTGGAACCGGAAAGACCGCAGCGTCCAAGTTTGCACGTGAACAGCTTTTGGAAATTGCCAATAAAAAAAATGTATTTGTTAAAGTTGAATATATCAGATGCACAGATTACACTACTGAATATCAGGTTTTAGCTCAATTATGTAACAAACTTGGTCGTGATGTACCAAATCGTGGATGGACCAAAGGTGAAGTTGTAAACACATTTAGAAGCATTTTTAAAACTACTGTCCTTGGTAAACAGCTGCATTTAATTGTAATTTTAGATGAAATTGATATTCTTCTTGACAAGGACGGGGATGGAATCCTATATACATTGACCAGAACTGACAATGTATCCGTATTATCAATCAGTAACTATCTTGACTTTAAGAATTTAATCAAATCCAGAGTTAACAGCAGTTTGAATGATAAGGAAATAGTTTTCCCACCTTATGGAGCTGACCAGCTTTCAGATATTCTCTCCGAAAGGGCCGAATTATCTTTTAAAGATGGAGTTTTAGATGATGACGTTATTCCTTTGTGTTCTGCTATGGCCGCTAAGGAAGAAGGTGATGCAAGATATGCACTTGATTTGTTGAAAAATGCCGGTGAGTTGGCTTATGATGACGATTCTCCAAAGGTCACTAGTGAACATGTCAGAAAAGCAAAGGATACTATTGAGCACAATAAGGTTATTGAAATTATTTCTACCTTACCGTTACAGCAGCAAAGGGTTTTAGAAGCTATTTTAATTTTAACAAAACAAAAAGAGGAAATTTCTTCTGGAAAACTTTATGAACAGTACACTGAAATTTCCAAAAAGGATGCTGTTACTTACAGAAGAATATTTGATTTTATAAATGAACTGGAACTGTTGGGAATTATTTCCACAAATACCATATCTCGTGGCCGTGGAAAAGGTAGAACCAATATTATAAAACTTCAATGTGATGAAACATTACTTGAAACAACCCTTTACTCTATTTAGGGTTGTTTTTTATTAATGTTTTTAAAATTGCCATTCTAACCGGAACGGCATTTGCAGCTTGAGTGAAATATTTGTTGTATTTTGTGTCATCCACATCGGTGTCGATTTCATCTATTCTTGGAAGAGGGTGCATGACAATCAGATCTTTTCCTTCAAGCATTTTTTTATTAACAACATAAGCTCCTTTTATTTTTAAATAATCATCGATATCTCCAAAACGCTCTTTTTGGATTCTAGTCACGTATAATACATCTACATCGTCAATAATTTCTTCGATTGTTTCTACTTCTTTCCATGTTACATTTGTTTTGTTTATATCATGGAAAACTTCATTAGGCATTTTGAGCTCCGGAGGAGAAACTAAATATATTGTCACATTTTTGTATAATCCTAACGCATTTGACAGTGAATGTACTGTACGGCCGTATTTCAAGTCTCCAATCAAAGCTATATTTAGATTGTCTATTTCTCCAATTTCCTTTTTGATTGTGTACAGGTCAAGTAATGTTTGGGTTGGGTGTTGTCCTGCACCGTCACCTGCATTAATTACAGGAACGTCAACTATGTCTGATATGAATTTTGATACGCCTTCA
Organism: Methanobrevibacter sp.; assembly: GCF_045541095.1. Classification (GTDB taxonomy): domain Archaea; phylum Methanobacteriota; class Methanobacteria; order Methanobacteriales; family Methanobacteriaceae; genus Methanocatella. Next base: position 1,682 of record NZ_JAZQIJ010000196.1, on the reverse strand, counting down.
AGTTCGTGTCTTATAACCAAAGCATCACAATAACCTTCAAACATTTTTGCAGTATCTGCAATGCTTTCACCTTTTGACACTGAACTTGATCCACTGTTTTCAAATCCAATTCCATCTCCACCTAAACGTTTTATCGCTGTTTCAAAAGACATTCTAGTTCTTGTTGATGGTTCAAAAAACATCAAACCAAGAATTTTTCCTTTAAGTTCTTCACAAACCTCTTTTGATTTGGCTATTTTTTCCAGTTTAGATGCTTCTTCAAGAATATAGTCAATATCCTTTCTTTCAAAATCTTTTATTGAAATAATGTTTTTTAATTCAAAAATTCTAATCAACCCTTTTTTCTATCATGCTGTTAATAACATCTGTAAATTTGTTAATTTCATTTAAGTCTAATGCCGGAAGTTTTTCATTTTGTTTAATTAATTTATTAATTTTTCTTTTTTCCATAAAATTATTTTCGTCTAATTCATATCCAAAGTTGGATGAGGTTAAAGATGTTGTCACCAACTCTTCTGTAAATGTTTTTTTCAAGATTTTATCAATATCATTGTTCTCATCGCAGTTAAGTATCAGTGCAGTCGGCTTTTCCTTTAAATTTTTCAGATTTGTTGAAATATATCTTTTCATTGCAGACTGAACTTTTCCTCTGTTGTTTGATGAAGCCAATATTATAAGGTTATATTTTAAAATACAATTATTTTTTGCCATATTTATTGGAATCAATTGAGTATCCGCATTAATTTTTTCACATACCAATTTGCAAGACTTCTTAGTTGATCTGTTTGTTGTTGTGTAGATTAATGCTATGTTCATATGATTCTTTCAATAGGCATTACGAGAATGTCTTTTGCTCCTGCATTTCGCAAATCGTTGACCAGTTCAAACACTTCTTTTTCATCTATCACTGCCTGAACCGCCACTGTTTTTTCATCTGATAATACTTCAGATATTGTTAATCCGCCTAATGATGGCATTACCTCTTTGACTTTATCCAAATCTTTATTTTTAACGTTCATTGTAACAAGTTTTTTGCGGTCGGCATCTAAAACACCTTTGATACTGATTTTTACAGCTTCGATTAAACGTTTTTTTGATTTCAGACTTTCTTCATTTGCAATCAGTTTTATGCTGCTTTCAAGAATAACGTCAACTATTTCAAGGTGATTCATTTTCAAAGTTGTTCCGGTACTGGTCAAATCTGTAATCAAATCAGCTATACCAATGAAAGGTGCAGCTTCAGTTGATCCGCTCAATTTTACAATTTTTAAATCAAGACCTTTTTCTGATAGGTATTTTTCTGTTAAAACGGGAAATTCAGTTGCTATTTTCATGTCATCTGTAATGTCATTGACAGATTTTATGTTTGATTCTTCAGGAGCTGCCAAAACCAGTTTTGTTTGTCCAAATCTCAAATCAAGAAGTTCGACTACATTTGCCTCATTTTCTTGAATTAAATCAACTCCGGTAATTCCCATGTCTGCAACTCCATCGTTTACAAATTCCGGAATATCTGATGCCCTTGCAAACATAACCTCTATATTTTCATTGAATGTTTTTGAAATCAACTTTCTGTTGCTTTTATCAATTAATCCTAATCCTGCCTTTTCTAATATGTTAATTGAAGGTTCACTAATCCTTCCTTTTGATGGAACTGCAATTTTTATTTTCATCATATCTTC
>NZ_JAZQIJ010000195.1:0-1591 GCF_045541095.1 Methanobrevibacter sp. | reverse complement strand
ACACTCTTCTGTAATAGTCATAGACCTGCTTCAAATCTTTTTTTCTTAAAGTATTCTTTTTGAACTCGAAAATGATAATCTTTCCTGATGTTGTTATTGCCGCAAAATCAAGCAGACTGTCAAAAATCTTAATCTGCTCGTTTCTCTCAATTGAAATGTATTCCGTATTCAATGTATCTTCTATTTCCTCATCAATTTCCAGGGCATTGAGGATATGGTTTAGAAAATGCATGAAACACAACTTCAGGAAAAGATCTCTGTTTTTCTGATTTTCAATAACCATTGTATCATTCCTCCTTTTAATTTTTGATTATTAATTTCATTCAATATTATATTTTACAACACATATATAGTTTATAGTTTATTTAAAAGCATTTTTATTCTTTAAATACAATTATAAATGGTTAAAGCATTTTTCAGTTGTTTTTAAAAAATCAGTTACAGTTCCAAAAATTTTTTAAAATATTTTAGTTATACATTATTAACATGATTGCATTGAATCGCAAGTATGTATTTCACATACCTCTCTACAAGCACGTTTCGGGAAATCTCATTCAGATTGATATTGAGGATATTCTCGATGAGCTCATATCACAATTCAATGAAAACGGATTTGAGAGCCTTTACATTACCAAAATAAATTCATACTATAAAAAAAGGCAGTTCGATGAGATGCTCATAACAATATTCTCCAATGATGACCTGCCGTGTGAGATATTTGAGGAGTGGTTCAGGAAGCATAATGACGTTCTCTTTCAGGAGGCATTTGCATACGAGATTGGAAATACCATGGTGATTAATGATTTACAGTTGGGTGATTTAGATGGATGATAGACATTTGCAGGATCTAAAAAAGGAAGCGATAATAGACAATTCGCAACTCGAGGAGATTATAAAAAAGGACATAACTCCTGAAATGCAGGAGGAATTCTTTGATGTTTTTAAAGACTCACAGCTGTTCATGCCGGTTTCATTCAGCGCCGACATGTTCAAGGGCCTTGAAAGTGCAAAGCCGGGAGATGTTCTTGAAACTCCAAAACAGACTGGCTTTGATATCAATTACCTCAAAAACAGTGACGGTGAAAAGGCAGTGCCCCTCTTTACCTCAGACAAGGTAATGCAGGAGGCTGGCGTTAAAAGCTCCGTGTTTGTGTTGTACATGAGCGACCTTGCTGAAATGCTAAAACAGTCAGATGAGTATTCAACAGTTGTGGTAAATCCCTTCACTCCTTCAGAGCTCAACATTCCAATGGAAGGATTTTTAAACCTGTTCAGGCAAGTGTCTGACGAGGAAAAGGAATTTCTCGAATCCATAAATGAGCTTTTGCATGCCTTAAGGGAACATTCCGTTGAACTGGAGGAGAATTCAACACTGGTGATAAGGCTTGACGAGAACCTGATGATTGACAATGCGGTTGACGGCGTTTTCACACCTCCGATACCGTTTTATGCATCAAGCAATCCGAAATATCGTGAGGACTTAAAGTACACTCACATTCTTCTCATGCCGAAATCCAAAAAGATCCTGCCGATAGGGCCAGTTGAAAACGGAATGGATATCGTGATTGCACCCGGAACAGAATTCAGCCTT
>NZ_JAZQIJ010000194.1:0-2857 GCF_045541095.1 Methanobrevibacter sp. | reverse complement strand
CCGCTTGGCCTCCGACTTGTATAAATGGTTTTTTGAGGAAAAATTATGAATTTAAAAGAATTAGTCACAGGAGAGTCTGGTGATAAACAATTTTTATTAGGTAATGAAGCGGCTGTAAGAGGCGTTATTGAAGCAGGTGTTTCTATTGCTGCTACTTATCCCGGGACTCCTTCATCTGAAATTGGAAATATATTATCAGTATTGGCAAAAGACGCCAATATTTATTTTGAATTTTCTACTAATGAAAAGGTTGCAATGGAGATTGCTGCTACCGCTGCAGCTTCAGGCTTAAGGTCATTCACATTCATGAAGCATGTAGGTATGAATGTGGCTGCAGATTCATTCATGACAACAGCATATTCCGGTGTCAACGGCGGAATGGTCATATTGTCTGCTGATGACCCATCTTTGTTTTCATCTCAAAATGAACAGGACACCCGTAATTATGCAAGATTGGCAAATGTACCTATTTTAGAACCTTCAAACTGTCAGGAAGTTAAGGACATGGTTAAATACGCATTTGAATTGTCTGAACAGTTTAATTTACCGGTAATTGTCAGAACCACCACACGTGTTTCTCACATGAGAGGCGTTGTTGAATTTGGAGACATCAATGACAATTCCTCTAAGGGGGATAACCACTGGAAGAGAGGTCATTTCAACAAGGATCCTTCAAAATATGTTCCGGTTCCTGCATTTGCTGGGGATATGCATGTAAGATTATGGGACAAAATCCATAAAATTGAAGAGTTGACAAACAAAACAGAGTTAAATAAGGAAGTTGACTTTGCCGGCAGTAAAAAATACGGAATCATTGCTTCAAGCAGCGCATATAATTATGCCCACGATGTTGTCAAATTAAATAATTTGGATATTGACATTTTAAAATTAGGATTTTCATATCCTTTCCCTCAGCAAAAGGTTGCAGATTTCCTTGCTGATTTGGATGAAGTGTTCATTGTAGAGGAAGTTGACCCTATAATGGAAAGGGAAACATTGGCTACAGTAGGTGCTAAAAAGCTCAATGTCACAGTCCACGGTAAACTGGATGGAACTTTCCCTCTTTATCATGAATTCAACTCAGATGTTGTAGCTGACGGATTAAATAAAACATTTGAATTTAAAGAGGATTCAAATATTTCATATTCAAAAAGTCTTGAAAAATTACAGGAAGATATTCCTCAAAGAGCACCTGTTTTATGCGCAGGATGTCCTCACAGGGCAATGTATTATGGAATCAACAAGGCCATTGAAGAACTGGGATTAAAACCTTCCGATGTTGTTTTTGCTTCTGATATTGGATGTTACACATTAGGTATAAACCCTCCTTACAATGCTGCCGACTATCTTCTTTCAATGGGTTCAAGTGTTGGTGACGGTTGCGGATTTTCAGTTTCAACAGACCAAAAGGTAGCAAGTTTCATCGGAGACTCCACATTTTTCCACAGTGGTGTCGCTCCATTAATCAATGCTGTTCACAACAAGCATAATTTCGTATTGACAGTTCTTGACAACAGAATCACTGCAATGACCGGAGGTCAGCCGAATCCTGGTATTCCTGTTGATGGAATGGGTGATGATGCACCTGAAATTTCCATTCGTAAGTTGGCTGTTGCCTGCGGATGCGATTATGTTCGTGTAATAAATCCGTTTAACTTGGAACAGGTTGTCAAAACTTATGTTGAAGCTTTCAAAAGAGATGATACTGCAGTAATTATTTCAAAAGCTCCATGTACTTTAATTAAAGGATTAACTAAAAAACCTCCAGTTAATCTTGTGGAAAGTAATTGTAATAACTGTGATAAATGTGTAAGTGAACTTGCATGTCCTGCAATCTCAAAGATTGATGGAAAAATCACTATTGATAAGGCTCAATGTGACGGATGCAATGTATGTATCCAAGTTTGTAAATATGGTGCATTAGAGGCAGGTAGGTGAGAAAATGGATAATCAATATTGTATTTATATTTGCGGTGTAGGAGGCCAAGGAATAATCAAGACTTCTACAATCATCGGTGAAGCAGCAATGAATCAGGGTCTGGATGTTGTTATGAGTGAAATTCATGGAATGTCTCAACGTGGAGGTTCTGTATCTACTGAATTAAAGATTGGAGGTTATAATTCCTCAATTATTCCAAATGAAGGTGCTAATATGTTACTTTCCTTTGAACCAATTGAAACAATCAGAGGCCTCGATAAAGTAAACAGTGAGACTAAAATAGTTTATAATACTCATCTGATTATTCCGTCTTCAACAGATAAACCTTATCCTAGTGTAGATGGCATCACAAAAGTTTTAAAGGAAAACTTTAATCATGTTCTTCCGATTGATGGAACTGATCTTGCAATTGAGGCAGGAAGTGTTTTAGCTTTAAACATGGTTTTATTGGGCGCAGTTACTGCTGATGATAATTTTCCATTATCTAAAGAATCAGTTATTGAAGCAATGAAAAATAATTTAAAACCTAAGTTCCATGAAATGAATTTGAAAGCGATTGAAAGTGGATATAAATCAATTAAAGGTTAAATTTTAAATAGTATTTAGAATATAGTTTTAACTAGATTAATAAGTTGTGGTACTATGGCATATAAAATTGACAATGCAATTGTAAAAAAAGATATAGCAGGAAATTTAACATTAATTGATCCGGAAAATGTTTTTGAAGATGAGGATGCATTTATCGCTATTAAAAGTGAGGACTTAATTACTATTCAACTTTTAATCAATGGAATATTAAAAAATGATTTTAAAAGTTGGAGAGAAATGGGTGTAGTTCCTGAAACTGATCCTCTCAAAAGTCTTTTTGTACGTTTAGGTTACTCAAAAGAAGATATAGCTAACATGTTAAAAGAATTC
>NZ_JAZQIJ010000193.1:0-35433 GCF_045541095.1 Methanobrevibacter sp. | reverse complement strand
TTTTTGACCATTTTTGTGTTGGTGCATATATTATGTATAGTCTTTTTGATATATTGTGTTGTTGGAGAATAGTTTATTATCATTTTTTTGTTTTTTCACAAAGTCCACTCTTTCAAAAATTTTGTTGATTTGAATTTTTTTTATTCTGTTTAAAAATAGTTAACTTATATTAATTCTTAATAAAATATATTATTAGAGTAATTATGAATAGGGCATTAAAATCAAAAATTATCATGTTTGTCTCAATGATGTTGTTCATGATTTTTTATATGGTGATATTTGGAAGTAAAAATGCTGTAATCGGTATGATGGTGGTCATGGCGGCGTTCATGAATCTGAGTAATGATTTGTCATTTAAACCAAAATCTTCTTTTATTAAAATACTGTTATTGCTCTTGGTGTTAGGCATTGCATCGTTTTTGAATAATCCATTGACTATCTTTGGATGCATATTGACCTTTGTTGTTGTCTTTGCAACTACTTTCACGTCCTATAATCTTTTTGGTGCCCATGTTTATTTACCGTACCTGATGATATATTTTATGATGGTTGGAATTCCGGTTTCTGTTGAAATGTTGCCGATGAGGCTTTTGTCTCTTGTCTTCGGTGCGGTTTTCATCGTTGGATTGAATATGACAATTAACAGGAAAAAAGATTATAAACTATCAAAAGCAACTATTGACATGTTAATTTCGGAATTAGACAAAGCCATAGATTTGAAATTGGATGGCAAAGATGTTTCTTCGGATAATTTCCGTACAATCAACGGATTTTATTTGAGTATTTTCAACAGGTCCGAGTATAAATATTTCCCATCTGAAATTCATAAATCCGTTTTGAATGTTGTCAAATCATTTCAATACATTGGAAAGATTATATCTGAGCATGATTTGTCAAATAAGGAACTGCTTTACATAAGAAGTGTTTTGTCTCAAATCAAACACATTGATTTGGAGGACATATTTGACGGTATTGAAATAGAATCAAAAGTGATGTATCTTGTTTTATTAAATTTGGAGATAATTTCAAATGAAATCAAAAAAGATTTATCCGATGAAATAATCCTTCCAGATAAAAACACATTAAAAACCCAGTTCAAATCATTAATCAGACAGTATTTCAGTTTCAGATCTGTCAAGTTTACTTTTGCATTTAAAATGGCCTTTTTAATGTTTGTCTGGCAGCTGCTGACGCTGATGTTTAATTTGCCATTTACAAAATGGCTATATTTCGCTACAATCTCGTTAATGTTACCTTATATTAATGATGTTGCATATTCTGCAAAGTCACGACTTCAGGGAACATTTATCGGAGTTTTTGTTTTTGCAGCAATTCTCATAATTGTCCCTTATCTTAACGTTTCATTTAACGTAATTTCTGTTGCAGTAATGGTTGTCTGTATGTTTATAATGGTCATTAAATTGGAGGATAAACTGATTTTGACAATTGTCACTACTGTGATATCAGTCATGACTGCACTGATGTATATTCCACCGCCTGAAGCAATGGAATTGAAGATATTGTGGGTAACTGTTGCAGTTGTAGTTGTCACATTATTCAATTACAAATTCCTGCCTTATTCTGTTGAAATCGAAACAAAGAATAATCTGAAAACATCTTATATGCTAAATCAACAGTCAATCGATTTGGTTAAACAGAAATGCATGGCAACGGGACCTGATAAAAAAACAACATTATTAGTTTTAAGCAATGTTGTACGGGAAAACATTGAAATAACTGAGGAAAACCGGGAATTATATACTCTACAGGTAAAAATTACTGATATTTGCAATTTCATTTTGAATTATCTGGATTTGATTCCAATATCTGATGATTTGGCTAAAAATTTGGTTGAAATAATTGATGATAATGCGTTGGCAGATGTAAATTTAAATATCAAAGATAAAATATTGGCATATTCAATGGAACATGTCATGAGTCTGTTTAAAGATGAACAGAGGATTATCGGAGGATTTGATTAATAATTTTATTTATATTAATTATATGTCGGAGAATTGCATGAAAGAATATTTGATGGAAACACCAAGCATTGATTACATGAATCATCTTATTCAAGATAAGGTTAGGGAATTGATGAATCAATCTGAAGATGAGATGGATTACCTCAAAAGATGTTACATCTTTGTTAGGGATGAAATTTCTCATTCATGGGACATTAAAGCTGATGTGGTTTCAAGAACTGCCAGTGAGGTGCTTGAAAATAAAACTGGAATCTGCTGGACAAAATCATGTCTTCTTGCAGCACTTCTAAGAGCAAATCAGATTCCGTCAGGCATCAGTTATCAGCGTCTTACAAGAGCAGATGACGATAGTGAAGGTTATATGATTCATGCTTTAAACACTGTGTATTTAAAAGGTTTTAATAAATGGATTAGGCTTGATGCTCGAGGAAATAAGGAAAATATTAATGCGTATTTCAGTTTGGATGAGGAACACTTGGCATATACAATCAGAAGTGAATGGGGTGAAATTGACTATCATGATAATCATGGGGATTTGGATGATAGATTGGTTAATATTCTGATAGGAAGTGAGAGTATACTGGAAATCACAACAGACTTTGAGTTTTAATAATGGAGGAAAATATGAAAATACTAGGTTGGAATATTTAAAAAACTTGGCCTGAGCCATACTCAGATTCTCTTGGTCGGTATTTCATTATCTTTAATTGTATCCTATCATCCGGACGTTACATTGCATAATATGTATTTAAATCAGCTTTTGGGCAATTTTATTGAAACAACTGGGCAGAACATTGTTAGTTGTTTTCCATTTTTAAACTGGTTTATCATACCTGCGGCGGGAATGCTGTTTGGAAATGATTTGAGAAGGTGCAGTGATAAGGATAAATTGTATAAACTGATTTTAAGGTACACTTCCATAACCACAATTTTATTATTAATACTGGGTTTCATCACAAGAGAGGGAATGTTTGCTATTACTGGCGGAACCGTGCCTGAAAAATTGTCATATTTGCATCTGTCCATACAGGACATCATATTATTGATTGTAATCATACTTCTGGCAGGATCAATATTCTATTTCCTATCTAAAAGGGCATCTCCTAAAATTAACAATTTCATTACAAGAACAAGTAAAAATGTAACATCCATATATTTGATTCAATGGGCGTTAATTCTTTCATTAACTTACATCAATCAGTTTATTGATGTTGAAAGCAATATGATTTTGCGTATCTTAACGTTTTTAGCCGTGATAACTTTTTCAGTAGTGATAGCTGATGGATATCAAAAAATTAAAAGTTATATCCGCAGGCATTGAGTCTCATCATTCAACATTGCTTCAACATAATGTATTTTTAAAAATTTTCCAGAATGTAGGGAATATAGATGTGAGATTAAATAACAGAACAGTACTGTTGTGAATGCTGCTGATATCATTATTCAGGAGGCAATGAGATTCGTTATGATGGTAATGGCCATCATTATGGCGATTGTTTTTTCTTTGACATTCAGGTTGGATGATAATAGGATTAAAAGACCATGTGAGTTTATTCGCTCATGCTTTTTTTAATTATAGATGTTTTTTGAATGGTGTTAATTAATGTTAATTAACACGTATTCACATTTTCCTTCATTTCTAATTCCCCATCCCCATCCGGTAAGGCCGGAAGATACTATTTGTTTCATGTCTCCAATAGTGTATTCGCCATATGAATTTATTCCTTCATATTCTATTATTTCTTTATATGGGAATACTTGTCCTGCATGGGTATGTCCTGAAACTTGCAAATCAACACCTGATTTTGAATTTTCCATCTCATCTAAAGGTTGATGGTCTGCAACTATCACGTATTTTGATAAATCGCTTTTATTCAATATTTCGCTAATATTTGCTCTTTCGGCATCTCCATCCCATTCAGCATCACTTCTTCCAACCAGAACAATATCTCCATTGATTGTTGTTTTTTCATCATTCAGTATTCTTATTCCATTTTTCTTGATTGTCTGATTTAATTCGATGTCTGTAAACGTTCTGTTCCCGTTTTCATAATCTGTTTGTGAAGGCTGTGTGTCGTGATTTCCAAATATGTAATATGTGCCGTATGTTGAGTTGATTTTACTTAACTCTTCAAATACTTCTTTCATTTCCAAATTGCTTGTTCTTTCATCAACAATATCTCCGCCTAAAAGAACAATATCTGGTTTCAAATCATTAATTCTTGAAATTGAGTCCTTAAGCAATTGAGGATTTTGAACACTTCCGTAGTGTGTGTCACTAATGAATATTACTTTATATGAATCATCGCCTATTTTTTGTGTAGTCAAATTGTATTCGGTTTGATCGATATGGTTCATACCATATACTCCTGAAATAATTATGATTATGAAAAAGATTGCTGCTAACATTCCTTTTTTATGAAGTTTCGGCATAAACTTTAAATATTTGTCTTTAAGAGGGTATTTCACGATTAATCTTATGATGTCTGCAAATAACGAGCATAAAAAGATATATAATGTGTATATTGCAGCATTCGACCATATATTCAAACAGCATATTAATGCAAATATGGAAATTATGGTGCTGATTATTATTACTTTGTTTTTAGATAATTTGGAATCATTAAGAGCATATTTCACTCTGAAAAATGCATATATTCCAATGATTATTCCTATGATTATTCCTATTGTCAGATACTCGGGGTAATAACCTAATGTGAAAAAATGAAGGGGGTTCATGATATCTGTTTTATATTTTTGATTTTATTGGTGTTATAACATTTTCTTTTTTTCAGTTTTTATAATCAACAAGGTGTTTGAAAGATTCAAACAAAAACATAATTAAATGTCAAATTGAGTTACAAATTGATTAAAAAAATCCTTTAAACTGAAATCTGTATGATATCTATATCTATTTATAAATTAAATAATAAATTTTTATCTGGTGATTAAAATTTTTACTACTATGTTTTTGTTATTTCTTCAGGGAATACGTGAATCAGTAGGAGGGCCTTTAATACTTTTTTCATGAATTGTACTGACTTCGGAAATTTGCCTATTATTTTGTTTTTAATTGCCATTATTTACTGGAGTTACGATAAAAAATTAGGTGAATATCTGTTGGTGTCATTGTCATTTTCTCGTCTGGCCAATAGTTTTGCAAAACTTACCTCATGTGTTTATCGTCCATGGGTGGCTAATTCCAATATTCATCCTTATGAAAAGGCTTTGGAAAGCGCTACTGGATATTCTTTCCCAAGTGGACATATTACCTCAGGAACAATATTGTTCATAGGATCTATCATTAAAGGTGATATTACAAAAGGATTGCAATTCTTTTTCATTTTCTGCCTTGTATTGTTGGCTTTTACCCGTTGTTACTTTGGTGTGCATTATTTAACTGATGTTTAGGGGCATTTATAATTTCCTTAATAATCTTGTTTATTGTCGGCAAATTATTTGATAAATTAGAGGAGAATCCTAATTTTGATTTGATTATTGCAGGTGCAGGTATTTTATTGTCCGTTTTGCTTTTGGTCTATCCGACATTCAAATCTTATCCTATGGATTATGACAGTGCAGGTAAACTGATAGTTGAACCTGCAAAAATGGCAGTTGATGCATATAAGGATGTCGGATTTTCAATTGGAATTTTTGTTCCATGGGTAATTGAGAGAAGATTCATCAAATTTACTAGTGACGGACCTCTTGACTGTAAATTTTTAAGAATTGCCTGCGCTTATATCGGTTACATGATTTTGATGTATGCTTTATATCCATTGATAAAGCTTCTTTAGATCCTCAACTTGGTAACTTCCTGAATTTTTTCATGTTCCCATGTTATGTGATGCTGATTGTGCCAGCTGTTATAAAATTCTTCCAAAATCGTAAAAAAGATGTTTATGAAGACATTTCATAACCTTCTTCTTTTTTTATTTTCATTTTGATAATTGAAGTTTATAATTAATTTCAATAACGGTTTAGATTAATTGATATTATTGACAACAACTTTAATGATTTTTGAACTGAGGATTGCTGAATTTGCTTTTTTATATTATTAATCTCCTCTTTTTTTAGAAATATTTTTATTAAATATCAAATATAGTTAACATTATGATTGAATCAGTTTTTTATTTTCCATGGGAAGTTTATCTGATAATATTTATGCAAAGTTCATTTCCTGATTTTGTAATGAGATTTTTTGAAATAATAGCGGATGTCGTCACTAAAAATGTTCTGGCATTTATATTCATTTCAGTCTATTTGGCATACAACAAGGATTGGGGTAAATTCACTTTGCTTTCGTTGGCTTCGGCGGGGGTGTGCTGCGAATTTATCAAGGTGAGCGTTGCACGTTTAAGGCCCTATGCAGTTGTGGACAAAATCAAGTGTATTCATCCCAATGTGGCTGGTCAGAATCCTTTTGACTTTAAAATACAGGGATATTCTCTGCCAAGCGGACATTCTATGATGGCAACTAACTTGTTTTTGGCAATTCCAATATATCTCCGTAAGATTCCTTATGTCGCTATCGGATTGATTGGAGTTTTCATTGTTGCGCTTTCAAGGGTAGGATTAGGCGTCCACTTTCCGACAGATACTATAGTAGGTTTCATCATTGCTTTGGTGATAATCTTAATTTTATCTCGTATTTATGATAGGAAGGAATATAGGATTTATATCTATTTGGGCATTATCGCCCTGTCTTTGGTTGGAATCATATTCTGTCCTGCAATAAGTTATATTAAATATGTGGCGTTGGCTTTGGGAATTTCATTAGGTTTTCTTGTTGAGGAAAAATACGTTAACTTCGAAAACCCTAAAAGCAGAAGGGATTCAATAGTCAGACTTGCAGGAGCATTAATTTTGTTTGCATTGCTTTTTGTTTTAATTCCAAAATTAGCAGGTCGCAGCGATTTGTTTGATTGTATCAAGTATTCATTGTTTACATTTATAATACTTGCAATTTACCCTTTAACATTTAATAAGATTGATAGGGATGGATGATTGGGTCTATTTAATCAATTTTACTTTTTTTTATTCCTAATTGGGATTTTTGTCATCTTTGATTTTTAAATACAGTAATGTCATATCATCAAATTGTTCCGTATCATGGGTAAAGTCAGCAATATTGCTTAATAATGCTTTGATTGGATCGGTGTCAGTTCTAAATTCATTGAAGAATCTCAGTAAGTTGTCTTTACCGTACATTTCATTCTTATTATTGTTTGCATCAGTTATTCCGTCAGTATATAAAATAATTTCGTCATGTAGCTCCAATTCTTCGTTTGAATATTTAAAATCTTCCATGATTCCTAAAACGATTCCTGAATTGATATTTAAACATTTAAAGTTATCATTGTTTTTAAATAATGGAGGTTCATGTCCGGCATTGGAAAATGTTATTTTTTTAGTTGTTTTGTTGTATATTCCAAGCCATAATGTGATAAACATTGATTCGGTATTGTGTTCACATAACTGATTGTTAAGGGAATATAGAATTTTTGACGGGTCATTGCTGTGTTTAATCAGTTGCTTGATTATAACTTGAGTAATCATTGCAAGAATTGCTGCAGGAACACCTTTGCCTGATGCATCACCAATTATAATGGCCAAATTGTCATCATCTATTTTAAAATAATCAAAAAAATCTCCTCCAACTTCTTTGGCAGGTTTGGAATAACCGTTCACGATGTAATCATCAGTTACAAGGGAGTCTGTTGGAAGGTTTGCAGCTTGAATTCGGGTTGCAATATCAAGTTCTGCTTTAATACGTTCTTTTTCGCCTTCAATTTCTTGAATATTTTCAATATAATTGTTATTGAACTTAATCAAATCAGTGTATGAACGAGCCAGTGTTCCGATTTCAGTTTGTTCATCGAGGTATTTTGAATAAATCTCAATCATCCCATCTGATTCAATTTTTTCATTTTCATGAATGAATTCCTCCACTTTTGAAAATGATATGATCGGTTCAATAACATTCATTTCGATGTATTTTAAAACTACCATTGACGGAATGAAGAAAATAATTAGCAATATGTCTATAAATGTCATTAGAGTAATCATGATTTCATTTTTATTTAAAGGCAATAAATTTTCAATGGCGGTTAAGAGATTAGTATCATATGAAAATATAATTCCCAAAATAACAATGATTAATATGGATAATTGAAATATGTTCATCACATTTTCCGGAACGGATTTGGCATCGCTGAGAGTAATGTGGGTCGTAATAGGTTTTTTCAGGTATATTAATATAAGTAAAGTGATGATAATCAGCTCAGATAGTTTGAGGTAGTAACCGTAGTGTATGAAATGATCAGTAATTAATGTTATCGCTAATGATGCGAATAACAAAATGAATATTGTTTTATAAAATTCCTCATGTTTACTTTTTGATACTTTTGGAATGTGGAAGAGCTTCTTTTTATTTGAAATCCAAATTCCAATCACTCCAAATAGTATTGCTGCATTAACAAAACTTAAAAAGAATCTGATTTCGATAACATTGTTTATATATAAATTGTTTGGATAAACTAGGAAAATCAGTTTTCCATGCAATACTGCATATATTAAGCCACAAACAATAACTATTGATAAAAATAAAATCACATTACTTGTATTGTTTAGTTTTGGATTTGTAACATTAGTCTGGGATGTGTAAGACCCATACCATAATTTATATCCCAAATATGATGCTTCAGCAGTGATTAGAACTGAAACAAATGTGATTATTGGATGGTAACCTCTAATCAGGTCACATATAAGATTTCCTGCTACTGCCCCGATAGTACCGTAGGGTCCAAATATCATCCCCGCAACCAATATTATTCCCATGTGTGGAGTCAATCCTTCAGCGAAATTATGTCCATGGCCCCAATAATAACTTCCTAAATTTAAAACCATCATTAAAATAAAGGAAATTATTATTTTTTTTAGTTTATCATTCATTATTCCACTTTTTTAATTATTTTTAAGTGATTTTTATTATTAAAATATTGATACTCCAAAGTATCTGCGAGTTCTTTAATTAAACTAATCCCAATACCTCCAATTTTTGCATCTTCAATTGTATCAGGGGCTTTGAAATTTTCTTTTTTCAGGGGATTGAATTCGAATCCGTCATCAATGAACTCTAAAGTTAATATTTGCTTTTCAAAATTAGCATTGACAGTAATGAATGTAGCATTTGAATAGTTGACGATGTTGGCGAAAATTTCTTCAACAATTAAATCAACGTGATTGTTCTTTTTTTTAATAATATTTGAAATATGCTCATTCAATCTGTATAATTCGTTTAATTCAGGTTTTAATGAAATAGAACTCATTCTATCTTTAAGATTTTATCAAAACCGGACATTCTAAATATTTCGCTTATTGCGTCATTGACGTTTGTAATGGTCATTGGAATGTTTTCAGGTTTTAGTTTCTTTTGGGTTGCAATTAAGACACGTAATCCTGCACTGGAAATATATTCCAAATTGGTAAAATCAAGAATTAATGAATCGAACTTGCCTATTTCGTCATTTATCTCATTTTCAAAATCAGGTGCGGTTACTGTATCGACACGGTCTCCAACTTCAATAGTCAATTCTTTATCATTATAATTTTTCACGATATTCATATTAGTTAATTTGTTTATTATAATTTTAAATATTTTGCTAATTTTGTGCTTTTGTATTCAACTTAATTCTAACTTTTGAAAATGAAAAAGACTATTGATGTAAACTTTCTCTTCCAAATTGCCTGTTAAACTGCAATACATTTTTTTTTTGATGATGTGTTGGTGTTCAAAGGTTGATTAAGTAAAAATTGTATTTCAAAATGCAACTTAATCTGATTAAATTAATAGGTAAATATATTAAGATTAAAAATTTAACTATAATTATGAGAGAATTTAGCAGCACTGATGAGAGAATCATAAAAGCAACATTTGAAATCCTTCAAGAGGAAGGGTTTACCAAAGCAACTACCAAAAAAATAGCTGCCAAAGCGGGTGTTAATGAAGTAACTATTTTTAGAAATTTCGACAACAAAAACAATTTAGTCGAGTTAACAAAAGAATATCACCTGCAATTGTTGATAGATAAATTAGAAAAAATCTTCGAATTTGAAGAAGACGATGGGATTGAAGAATATCTCAAAATTTCTTTTTTCGGTATTTTAAGTCTTTCTGATGAAGATTTTAGTATAATTAGGGTGGCAATGGAAGAAGTTAGAGAAGATCCCGATAAACCAATTTTGATATCCACTATCACTGATGCGATATTAAATAAATTGGAAGAATTTTTCAAAATAAAAATAGAAAAAGGCGTAATTAGGGAGCTTAATCCTAAATCCCTGGCTATTATGTGTTTCGGTATGTTGTTCCAGTCAGTCATATTGTGGAAAATATATAACAAGGATTTGGAATTTGAAACAAATTATTATGCTGATGACTTGCTGAATATAATGTTTGAGGGAATAAACCCTTAGTGTCCAAGTTGTTGCATTCTAATTATTTTTTTTTAACTGCTGGACTTGTTCAGCATTTATTTATATTATCTTTTTTTTGAGTTCATTGAAATTTTCATATAATTTGAAAACTTATTTTTTTCACTTTTTCAATTTCAAATTAATTATTTTCATTTAAGATTTGGTTTAATTTATTTTTTTCCTAATTTTGGGATTAAAGCCGACATTTGCATTTAAAAAATTTTATATATGGTCTTTTTCATATAATATTATTTAGTGCTAGCTATGTTGGTTTATTCAACATGCACTTTTTAAATTAAATTGATGGTGAATATTATGAATATTTCAAAAAAACTATTAGCTTTACTTGCAATATTCTGCATTATCGCATCTGTAGGTGTTGCTTTCGCAGCAGAGGACGGAGGCTATGCAGGAAGTAACTATGCAGCCACTGAAGATTATAGTCAATCTGATGATGGATCCGTTGATAACGGTGGCGATTATGCTGGAAGTAACTATGAAGACGGTGGATATGCAGGAAGTAACTATGAAGATGAGGGCGGTTGGGCTGGAAGCCAATACAATGAAACCCTAGAAAACCAAACTGCTGAAAATCAAACCGCAGGCAATGTTACTAATACTACTAATTCCACTCCTGTAGCACAAAACACAACTACAAATTCATCTATTCCTGATGCTCTACACAACCTGTTAGCAACAGGTAATCCAATATTGATTTTACTCATTGTGGTTGTAGTTTTAGTTGTTGCGGCAGTTATATTAAGAAGAAGATAAATATTAGTGATTTTTAATTAAAAAGCAGGTTTAAAAGGACCTGCTTTTAAATATCTTTTTTTCAAAATTCAGATTAATTGAATGTTAATTAATTTTCAAATGCCAATTACAATTTTCTTTTAACAATTCCAATCTATTTTTTATTATTCTTTAAAAATTTATAAGGCAATATTAACAAAATACTTATTATATATTGGAGGGGGACATGTCATTTAATAAAAAGTTTTTGTTATTATTAATTTTTGTGTGCATTCTTTCCGTTTCGGCAGTTAATGCGCAGGATAATGTTACAAATGATTATCAAACAGACCAAATTACTTTGCAAAGTAACGAAGTAGGCAATTTCACAGATTTAAATCAAGAAATTTCCAATATTGCAACTGGCGGTAATTTGACATTGAAAAAAGATTATGCCTATGGTTCCAACGATTCGGATTATGCTATGGGAATCATAATCGATAAGGACAATATCGTGATTGATGGTGAAGGGCACACCATTGACGGAGCGGGACAAGCCAGAATATTCAATATAAAATCCGTCAATGTTACTTTGAAAAATATTAGTTTTATTAATGGATATTCGGATGAAAATGGTGGAGCAATATTTGCCAGTGCTAATTTAAACATTCTGGATTCAATGTTTTATAACAATGTCGCCAACAAATCCGGAGGCGCAGTATATGTTGAAAAAGCATTTTCAAATTCCAAAATCGATTCAACTTTTATAAACAATACTGCAAATAATGGTGCTGCAATATACTTTAATGGCGCAATTTCCAATAATGTAATCACTGGTCAATTCAAAGGCAATTCTGCCGTAAGGGCTGGTGGAGCAATATATGTCAAAGGACAATCAAAAAATAATGCCTTTGCCTCCAACTTTAATGGAAACCGGGCAAATCAGGCCAGTGGAGGAGCAATATTTTTCTATAATTTAGCTCAAAACAATCGCTTTGAAAGTATTTTCACAATCAATTATGCATTTTATGGTGCAGGAATCTTTTTCTACAACAAGGCAAACGATAATAAGTTTGACTGTGAATTCATAAACAACACTGCCAAATCCTGTGGCGGTGCAATATTTTTCCACAACACTACCAACAACAACAGCTTCAACGGTTATTTCATTAGCAATCACGCTTTAGGGGAGGTTGATGAATCTGTTGGAAATGGTGGTGCAATAACATTTAAAGATACATCTACAAATAACGTCTTCACATGCGATTTCATAAACAACACTGCCGCTTTGAATGGTGGTGGGGTAAACTATCGACACACTCCGTACAACATAACTTTCAACGCTAATTTCATCAACAATACCTCTCCAAGCGGTGGAGGAGTTAATTTCTTTGAAAGCTTTGAAAACGTAATATTCAATGGAGAATTTACAGGCAATTCAGCAATTTACGGTGGTGCAATAGCTACTGGTGAGGGTATTATTAACGAGGTTTCATTTAAGGATAATCATGCCGAAACCGGTGGAGCTATTTATTTTGCAGGATCAGGTGAAGTATATAACTCCAGTTTCCTAAACAACCATGCAGATTATGATGCCGGCGCAATTTATTTTGACGGAAACGGAATAGTTTCCAATTCCTACTTTGAAGACAACGATGCGGAAGATGATGGTGGAGCGGTTTACCTTAACCGCAACGGCTCAGTGGTATTTTCAAATTTTACAAACAATCATGGTTCATATCATGGGGGTGCAATTTATGCATGGAATGATGCAATAATCGAATATTGCAACTTCACCAACAATAAAGCACAAAATGGAGCATCACTATTTGTTAATGGTACTGGTGATGTAAATGATTGCTATTTCGTCGGCAATTATGCAAGAACCGGTGGAGCAATTGAATTTTGGGGTAACGGAACAGTTAAAAATTCCATGTTCTACAACAATACTGCCAGATTCAGTGGTGGAGCAATATATGAATTTAGTGATTGTATAAAAATCCATGATTCTGATTTCAGAAGCAATTCTGCAATTGAGTATGCTGGAGGTGCTGTTTATATTGGCGGTGCGGGTGAAATTAGCAATTCCTGCTTTACTGATAACGTAGCATCAAGCAAAGGTGGAGCTGTTTTATTTGATGGTGATGGGGAAATTGAAGGGTCCCAATTTATAAAAAATAATGCTGAAGATGGTGGAGCAATAGTGGCTAAAGCTAATCTGACAGTCAAAGATTCCGTATTTGAAGGCAACGTTGCAACATTGGGAACAAACAATATGCGTCTAAATGAAAATGTATCTCCTAAACTGATCAACGTCACTCCTGCAATTCCTAAACCGTTTTATGTAGGGCATATGGAGGTCATAAATGTCAGCAATGTTACATATGGTGAAACTGTAGTCATTGTTGTAAACGTAACTGACGGAAACTATAATCCTATTAATAATGGTACTGTGAGGGGTTCTGTTGGGGGAAATAATTATAGTGCAGAGGTTGAAAATGGAATTGGAGTATTTGTACTTCCAAACCTCGATGCCGGAAGCTATGATGTGGATTTGGTCTATGAAGATTTGTATGTGGCAATTTCACATGTGAAATTCACCGTTTTAAAACAAAAAGCTACAATCACTGCTTCTGCGAAAACATATGTCATTAATTATGGTGGAAAATACAGCATAATCCTTAAAGATGTAAAAGCTAATGTTTTGGCCGACAAAAAGGTCACATTCACATTGAACGGTAAAAACATAGGGTCTGCCAAAACCAATTCCAAAGGGATTGCATCAATAAGTCTGACTGCAAAAATACTCAAAGCCGTAAAATCAGGCAAGAAAAATCTCGTAATTAAATGTACGGATTTAAATTACAATGCTGCATCAAAAACTGTGAAAATAACTGTCAATAAGGAAAAAACCAAAATCGTTGCTAAAAATAAGAAGTTCAAAAGGTCTACAAAAACCAAAAAATACACAATGACCTTAAAAAACAGTAAAGGAAAAGCACTCAAAAAAGTGTCTGTTACTTTAAAGGTTAAAGGAAAAACATACAAAGCAAAAACAAACAGTAAAGGTAAAGCTACCTTTAAAATAACAAAATTGACCAAAAAAGGTAAATTCACTGCAGTTATAAACTACAAGGGAAATTCCTATTACAGTAAAGTCACTAAAAAAGTTAAAATAATAAGTAAATAGAGAATTGATTCTCTCTATTTTTTTCTTTTTTTCAAAATAGTAAAAAGTAGTATATGAGTCTTTTAGAATTTTTCTAAAATCCTAGCATATACGGCTTTCAAATCATCATCTGATTTTTCATATATTCTTTTTAAAATTAATTCGGGTGTACTTTTTGCAAGGAAATTCATTTTAGGAGTTCTGTCCACAATAAGATTATAATCTTCGTCTAATCCTTTTGCTTCGATACCGTCTACACGAATGTCTGTGTAGTTCATCAATTCCCTGGCCATATGAGTGACAATGACTCCATAAGAATTGGATTCTTTTATCATATCGATAAATGTGGATATGATTTTAACCGCTGCGTCCAGTTCAGTTATTCCTTCAAGTTCATCTAGTAATACTAACTTTTCACTATTTGTGGTGACGATTGGTATGAACACATTTAAGAATGATTCAAATGCGCCTGCATCAAGTGACCTTTTCTTGGAGAAGTGATAAACTTCATCACAAATCTTGATTTCAGCATTTTCCGCACTTACTGGCAGACCCATCTGTGCCATAATTTGAATTTGTGTCAATGTTTCAAGCAGGGTTGTTTTTCCACCGCTGTTTGCTCCTGTTAGAAGTGCAATGTTTTCATCTTTGGTCAATTGATAATCAACAGTCTGAACATGATCCTTATCTTTTTTAAGTGCCAGTTCTAAATGCAGTGCACCATTCAATTTAATTTCATCACTGAATTTCGGTCTTGTCAATCCGTATTCATATGCAAAACTGCCTAAGCTGAATTCATAATCAAATTTTATGGTGTCTTCAACCTCTTCGATGGCTCTTTTTTTAATTGAGTTCAGTTCAATTGCAGCACTCTTTTTAATGTCAAAAATATCGTTTTCCTTTTTGGAGGACAGTTCCAGGGTTACTCTTTGGATTTCATTTTCATCGATTTGAATCGGATATGTTCTGAGGAACGGGTCAAAACTCAATCCTGTTTTTTCCCGGATTAGGTCTTTACGTTTATTGATAATTTCGTCAAATATTTTACTTATTTTTGGCGGGAAGTTATTGTTTAATAGATTAAGAATTTCATCTCCTTCAAGATCAACTTTTTTAATGGACTTCTCCAGTTCTTCATCCATCTCATCTTTTAGAGAAAGAACAAGTTCTTCAATATCGACTTCCCTTTTATCAATGATGTTAAGTTCATCAATGATTGGAATGATGTCTCCCAGCACACTTTCCTTATTTCTGATTTTTTGAATTTCATGAACTCTTGAAAACAAATCCTTGTTTTGTATAAAGAAATTGATTATTTTTTCAGGAACTATCTCATAGTCATTTTCTTCAATGTTAATCATTACAAGATTTGGCATTCCTTCAAAATCAAGAATTCCCTGTGAATAAACATAAAAAACAAGATCATAATTCATCATCTCTTCCTGAAGCAATGGTGAATCGCTTGCTGTGATGATAGGATAATACTGATTCAATCCTAAATCGGTAAGATATGAATTGTCCTCTTCACGTTCTACAAGAATTGCTTTGCTTGGGTCATATTCGGGTTTGGCTTCTTCAACTTCTTTCAGATTCTTCATTAAGCCTCTCAATTTGATGATTGGAAGTTGGGATACATGTTCTTTTGCATTCATTACAAAATCAAGCTGTGAATTTATCTTGCCGATGTCTTTTGTTGGAGAAAGAAGCAGTATTCTGTTTTTTGAATAGGTGGTATTTGAATATGACAATATCTTGTTTATGATGTCTTCATAAAGCTCCATTGCCCTATCACTTTTTATAAACTCATATTCCGGATTGTTTAATAGTTGATTCATTATTTCAATAGCTTTTCTTTGACTGATGCCTTCAATATTAGATATTTTTTCAACATCAACATTATCGACTATTTTCTGGAGTTTTTCCTCTCCTCCAACACTGTTCAATATCTTTTCGGAGATTTTATCCCCTATTCCTTTTATGTTTTGCAATGTAATTCTTTCTCCTTGCATATTACCAAACCCTTTTTGTAGATAATTTTTTATTAATTATATATATTCAAACATTGCCGAGAGAGCATTTGATAAGTAATCTCAGTAGTTTCCTAAAGTGTTTTTAGGACTGTATTTCAACAGTTCCTTTTCATTGATTTCACCTTTCAACGCTTTTTCGTATATTTCAGCTATTTTTGTATAGTTGTCTTTTTTGTAACGGCCATCTATTGAGAAATTACAATATCCAATGCTTTTAAGATAAGTTGTTTCATTCAATAATGAAAGTTCGCTGTCGTTGAAAATAATCAATTCCTCTTCGGATATGCTTTTGTGAATCGGATATTTGTTGTTTTTCCGGTCAATGAGATAAAAATCAGATCTGTTTTTAAGCTGCTTATTTTCCTTACGGGATAAAATTGAATATCTTGTTTTCATCAGTTCAACAGATCCCTGAACCAGCAGTTCAATTTTTTGAGGATTTTCGCAGTACATTATTATGTCCTCATAGTCCTTTTTTGTCAGTTCCGGAGACACTGTTACAATGTCATAACCTTCAAGGCTTTTGACACATTCGCAGTTGGTGATGTTCATGGAATACGGGCCGTACTGGCCGTTGAAATTATTTGTCATGATAGGGATGTTGTAATGCATTTTATTTAATATTCCTTTTACTTTGTTCAATGCGTTTATTAATTTGTCGTGGGTTATGTCAGGCCATTTCCAAATTAGTTCATACTCTTTTGCCTGTGATAGTTCTATAGCTTCTTTTAAAAATGTAATCATGTAATTCAGATTGTAGTGGTTGTTTTGAGTTATTTCAAGTGTTTCATTTTCAAGAGGTATTTCCAGATAAACACGATTCACATTCTTTAAACTCTTCAGATGATTTAAATTATTGGTATAAAAGGATAACTGTGTTGGATTATCTTCTATTTTCTGTTCAGCATGGTTTAAGGTTATTTTTTTAGGTTCATGTCTGTATGAATCAATCACTTCTTTTTCAAGCTTTTCAAACAGGTTTCTTCTAAGTTCGTTGATTTTACTTATTGGGATGAACAGTGTTCCGTCATAGTTGATGTTGATATGGGTAATTTCATAAGGATAATTGTCAACTTTTAAAAGCTGTTTTCTAATCATGTCCTGTGTAACGTTTCTTTTAAGTGGCTTTTCAAAAGGAGTGTTTGATCTTACGTCACACTCGATTTGCCTGCGGTTTGCAAGGGTCAGTCTACCTTTTAGCACAGGAAACTTATTTTTCACGGAAAATGTTAAAATCAGTTTCGATTTGATAAAGCTCCTTCCTTTACTTTCGATTTCTTTTACCTTTTTGGTTAGCGAATTCCTTTTTGTAAGATACACGGCCGAATCGGTCAAATCAAAATCACTTTTTTTGTTTTGCCAAACCTTTTTGACAATCAGTACCTTATTTTTACGGCTTAAGTCCTTGACTTGCTTGTTTTTACCTTTTTTGAAATGATTTAATGTTGTCAATATGGGGGTTTGTGAAATCTCAAGGCCGTAATCATTTGCATTTTTGACTATCAGGAGGCCGTCTCCCCTTTCAGGTATGGTTTTTATTGTATCATCGAGTCTAATTGCAATCTGGTTTTTAGCATTTTCAATGACTTTACCTATTTTCAGTCCGATGTGGCCTGCCCTAAGACTCCTTTTGGATTTTGAGTTGAACTGGCCTTCGATAAATCCTCTGTTGAAAACCAGATTAAGTTCCTCTGAATTGATTTGTTTATTGCTCTTCAGCTTGTTCAATGCTTTCCTGTAATTGCTTACGACAATGGCTAGGTATTCCTTGCTTCGCATTCTGCCTTCGATTTTTATACATGAAATGTTCAGCTCTGAAATCTCTTTCAGCCGATTGAAGAGGTTCAAATCGCAGGGAGACAGGTAATGGTCTTCCCGTTTTATTCCTTGAATTTTATACTTTTGGCGACATGGTTGGGCGCAAGTGCCTCTGTTCCCGCTTCTTCCGCCCTTGAAACTGCTCATCAGGCATTGGCCGGAATATGAATAGCATAATGCTCCATGAACGAATATTTCAAGTTCCATATTGGTTTTTAATGCAGCTATTTCTTCTTTTCTCATTTCACGTGGGAGGACTACTCGTTTAATGCCTTTACTTTCAAGATAATTCAGTTTCAGCTGGTTTTCAGTCGTCATTTGTGTCGATGCATGGATTTTTAAATCCGGCAGATGTTCATTAATCAGTTTGACCAGTCCCAAATCCTGAATCAAAACCGCATCCACTCCCATTGCATATAGGTTGGCCAGGTAGTTGATGACATCTTCAAGTTCATCCTGCTTGATTAATGTGTTCACGGTAACGTAAACTCTGACATTGTGCATGTGAGCAATGTTTACTGCATCACGAATTTTATCTAATGTGAAGTTGCAGGCAAACTTTCGGGCACCATAGTCCTTTCCGGACAGATAGACGGCACTTGCTCCGGCATTAATCGCCACTTTCAGATGGTCCATTGACCCGACAGGAGCAAGCAGTTCAGGAATTCTCATGTAATCTACCTTCGATATAGTTTCCTTTGTTGATATAGGACTGTGAGAAATCCATAATCTTGTATTTGTATTTGGTCAGTTCCTCTTGGTCTTTATTTCTGAGGCTTTCGGTATAAATCGAGAGAATTTGGGAAGTGTATTTTTCATTTGAGTATCTGCAGTCAACAATCAATGAATCAAGCCCCAATTCCTTAATCTCATTCATTTCCTCAATCAGGCACAGGCAATCCTTGTTTATGATATGGCTCTGCTTTTTGTAGTCGAAAAATATCTTATATTTGAATTTTTTCCTTTTTTTGTCCTCCAGTGTTGCATAATCAGCATCATTTGAGATGATAAAGTCTTTCCCGTCATTCAGATTTGTGAAATCGTCCTTACTTACGATAACTTCAAGGTTTCCATTGACAATCATCTCCAGATCAATGTTTCTGTCATGATTTCTGGCGACCAGCTCTTTGATTTCACGTCCTGAAAGTTCTGAAGATAAAATCAGTGATTTAAATCCTGCGGCGTTCATGCTTCTAACACAAAAGCTGTTCCAGACGTTCAGGTTATGGTTTCCATAGATTGGACAGTCAAATATTTCGTTCATTCCCGGAAAATCACCCATTACTGAAATGACATATCCTTCGTTTTCAAGCTCTTTTACTATTTCATTGCATTTTCTGGCTTCCTCTTCAGAGATGAATGCGGATAAAACCCAAACAAGCTCGGTTGGTGATGCCATCATGCTGGCCTTTTTGAGCGTTTCTTTTATGTTGTTGAAGTAATCGTCAGGATTGTTGTAATGACAGTTCCCGTCAAAATAAATCCTTTTCAAATCAAATCCTGAAGCGGCTGTGATTTGTGAGAGGTCATCAATAAATAGGGAGAGTTTCGGTGTTTTATTTTTTGTTTTTGTTTTTTCATTTTCATAGTCTTCAATGAATTTTGTCAAATCCTTTCTGACTGCCTTTACGGATTTTTTAGTAGGAGTATAATGATTCATCAGCAGATCTTCGGCATTATCCAGAATTTCACGACGAATCTGGTTTATTTCCCTAATTGGAATAAAGATATCCTTCGGCATGTTGTTGAATGTGATTTTATCTATGTAAAATGGAGTTCCTCCAGTCTTTTTAAGCTGTTTTTCAATTGTTTCCTCACTCACAGGTTTATTTTTTGCTTTTTCAAACTTGCCAAGGGTCTTATGCCTGAAATTGATAAGTTCGTCATCCAGATAATATTCGACTTTTGTGAAAAGATTCATGTTTTCATCCCATGTCAGGGATAAACTAACAGGAACATTGTTTTTTATTGTTTCCTTTTCGAACTGCTTTAGATAATCGTGAGTTGATTTGGAATAGCTGATGAACACTTCTGTTCCAACCTTGACGAGACGTGTGGTGTCTATGATGATTTCGTTTTCATCCTGTTTTATAATGTTTTCCAGATAGATTCCTTTGATTTTGCCGTTGTACTTGAAAGCTATTCCGTCACCGGGTTCCAGTATAACCGGAATTTCCTTGTTTTTGATTTCAATGGTGACCTTAGTGCCATCAATTTCGGTTATGTCCCCTATGTATAATCCTTCATGGCCGGAATGGCCTCTGCCCATAACGTCTCCAGGTTTGTCTCCCATCATGTATCCGTCGGTGAATTGTCTGTTAAAAACAAGGTGCAGGTCTTTTTTGTAGTCTCCCTCATTACCGTCAATGAGGTTTCTGTAACTGTTGACGATTGTTCCGATGTAATCTCCGGATTTCATTCTCCCTTCAAGCTTCAATGACTTGACTCCGGCATCTGCGATTTCATCCAGATGGTTGTATGTTGCAAGGTCGTGTGTTGAAAGGAGATATCCGTTTCCTATGTTGTATCCTCTGTATTTGAGACGGTATTCCCTTCTGCATGGCTGTGCGCAAGCTCCTCTGTTACCGCTTCTGCCGCTGTTGTAAGATGACATGTAGCATTTTCCGCTCACACAATAGCATAACGCTCCATGGCCGAAGGTTTCTATATCCATATTGATATTGTCCTTTTTGAGCTGTTCGGAAAATTGTCTTATCTGTTCAATGTTGACTTCCCTTGGAAGCACTACCCTTTTGATATTGTTTTTAGCGGCCCATTTGATTGAGGAATAGTTGTTTAAACCCATCTGGGTAGATGCATGAACTTCCAGTTCTGGAATGAAAGTTTTCAAAAGCCAGATCAGTCCGAAATCCTGGACGATTACGGCATCGACTCCAATCTGGTACAGTTTGAACAGGTATTGGAGCACATCAACGATTTCAAAATTATTAATCAGTGTGTTGACTGTAACATGGATTTTCACTCCGTTCAAATGAGCGTATCTGACTGCTTTTTCAATTTCTTCAATGGTAAAATTTTTGGCATATGCTCTGGCTCCATAATTTTGACCGGCAATATAGACTGCATCAGCACCGGCATTCACTGCAATAACCAATACGTCATATGAGCCTGCAGGAGCAAGTAATTCTTCTAAAACCATTTTTTTAAAACACCTTGTTAGATTTATTCATTTTTATTTTTGTAATTAATTATATATTAAAGTAAAACATAATCTATCTTATGTATATTGTTTTTGAAGGAATTGACGGCTCAGGCAAATCAACCCAAATCCAAATGTTAAAGGAATGGTTGGTTGCAAATGGATTCAGAGTTGAAACAATAGTGGAACCGACTGATACAAAGCTTGGTAAATTAATACGTGAAATTTTACAGCGTCCTGATGCAACATCAGAAAAAATTCAAAATGCACTGGCTTTGCTTTTTGCAGCGGATAGGATAATGATTATGGATGAGCTTGAAGACGAATCAAAGATTATAATCTCAGACAGGTCATTCATTTCCAGTTTGGCATATCAGGGAAATCCTGAATGGGTTAGTGTTTTAAATAAATATGCCAAAAAACCGGATCTGTTGATTTTGCTTGATTTGGATGTTAAAAAGTCTGTTGCAAGGACTTCAGATGATGATACTTTTGAAAATGAGGAATTTTTAACAGGCGTAAAAGAAAACTATTTAAAATTAGCCAAAAACTATGAACATCAAATAATTGATGCAAACAACGGCGTAAACAAGGTATCTTCAGATATCAAAAAAGCGGTTGCACCGTATCTCGGACTCTGTTCTGATTGCATCAGGTAATCTTTTTTTTTAAAAGCACTGTGCGTGTTACAAAGCCCGGTGCTAATTATATATTTCTGACTCTCATGCTAAGCTGCATTGTGAATCCTTAACCTGACAGGCCATTCCTGTTTTGCTTTTTCTGCAAAGGAACTTCAGGTATCAGTGCCTGTTCCCCGTACTGAATGGGTTACAGATGTATTCCCCTAATTACTTGTGTAAAAAAATAGAGTTCACTATGGGGAATGGAAATTATTTGAAAAAAGTACAATAAAAATAAAAAAAATTAAGGAAAAATATTATTTATTTCCTTGGAGCTCTTCCAATCTTTCACGGATTGCATTTTCCAGAAAGTCCCTTGCCTTTACAAGCTCCTCATATTCTCCAATCAGTACAGGTCCGAATTCAGTCTGTTCTAATTGGATGTCGAACTTTTCAAATGCATGGGCAAGCATCTGTTCTCCAACGCCATTAGGCAAACCCATTTGGAATTCTTCTTTTTCTTCAATCATTTAATTTTCCTCCATGTACTCTCTTACAGGGGCAAAGAATTCAATTAAGAAATCTTTAATTCCAGTTTTCAAATCCATTGGATGTAAATTACCTTCACTAAATTCCTTAATTAACTCATCATGTGTCAATTCGATGTCACCACCGAATTTTTCAGGTCTTTTTATAAGTAAAGTATCTTGATTTGGGAAAACAAAAGTCTCTGCTATTTCAATCATTGGATTGCCTTCAATTTCTCCTTGTGGACAGAAACTTTTCTTGATTTTTTTACTGATTTCTTCAACGGAATCATCCACTGCGATGTAGTTTCCTTTACTTGAACTCATTTTAGCATCACCGTCAAGACCGTGGAGTAATGGAGTGTGGATACATACAGGTACGCTTTCCCCTATTTTTTCGAGGTTTTCACGTGCCAGCATTTGGATTTTTCTCTGTTCCATACCTCCCAATGCGATATCAACGTCTAAAGCTGCCATGTCGACAGTTTGCATAATCGGATAAATAACGCTAGCTACTTTCGGGTTGTCATCTGCACGGCTAACCTGGTCCATACTTCTTCTTGCCCTTTTTAAGGTAGTCATTGTAGCCAGTTGATAAACTTTATCAGTGTAATCTTTTTCTAATTGAAAGGATGATCCTAAAACATACTCTGTTGTTTCGTCAAGCCCCAGTGCCTGGAAACATTTTTTGTTGTATTCTGCAGTTTCAGCTATTTCTTCTACAGTTCCTTTCCCGTTTAAAAATGCATGATAATCTGCCAAAAGGATTTTGATTTTAAAGCCTAATTTCTGCAATTGTTTTAACTTCTGCACTGTTACTGCATGTCCCAAATGGATTTTTCCTGAAGGTTCATAACCGGTATAAGCTATAGGCTGGTCTTTTTCAAGGACTTCTTTCAATTCTTCTGTATCTATAACTTCTAAGGTTCCTTCCTCGATTAACTGAATTTTTTCTTCAATATTCATTTTATCACTTAGTTCAATAAATAAATGTAATTGTTAATTTTAATGAGATTTATTTCTTCTCCGGCATTTTTATCTTTAAATTCATCTTTCATTTCCAGATCAACTGTTGAATAATCACTTGGATCTAAAATCTGAATTGTACTTGGAGATTTTGAGATAATCATTGCGGTTTCGATTTCGCTCTCTTTTTTGACAAGTTCAATGTTTTCCATATTTTTCATAGGAATGTTATGAGCTTTATCTGTTATGATGTCAACTCCGACAAGGCTGCTTTTGGAAATGCTTTTGACCTGCATTATTTTATCTTCATATCTGATGAAATCGTTGATTTCAAATTCAGGAATTCTGACTGAAATCCAGATTCTGTAAAGTCCTTTTCCGGTGGATTTGTCTTCACTGATTAATCTTGGAGATTCCTTGATTATTCCGCCAAATTCTTCAGCCAGGTTTTCGGCCACTTTTTTTCCGGATTTAAATGATCCTATATAGTAATCATATCCTTCTTTGAGCTTGGCTATTTGCGGGCAGTATGCCAATTTGTCCCTTTTTGATTGTTTGTTTAAAGTTCTCTCGACAATTTCGTCAGCTTGGGCATATTCTTCCGCTTTTATTTCACGGGTGTCCGCTCTGAACTGGACAACAGTTTCATAATATCCTGACTGCATTTTGCTGCATGTCGGACATACTGTTTTCAGTATTTTCACTTCAGTGTCATGTGTCTCTTCGATTTCAACGCCATGGACCTCTCCGACAACTTCCACATAGCAGTTGGCTATTGTGCCTTTTATCTGGTCAATTTCAAGGTTGATGGCTTCATTTGATACTTCATCTGCGATTTTTATATTCCTTTCAAGTGCTCTGTAGATAATTTCATCTTCCGGAAGGAATTCGTCGCTCCATTTTCCTTCTTCAAGTTTGCTGTTACAGTGGCTACATATTTGAACTTCTATGCGTCTTGGAAGTTCAATCATTTGGAATTCTTTTAAAAAACAGTCAATGCAAATGTCGCCAACCATCTCTTTATCAGTACTTCCACACTCTGGACAAAACATATTATCAATAAAAATAAATAAAAAAAGTAGAATTATAAGGTTTTTAAAGGTGCTGTTGCACCGCATGCAGCACATTTAAGTAGGAAAATTCTACCTTCTCTGATGATTCTTGTATCTGGTCTGTTACATTCGTGGCAAATTACGTATTTGTCTACATAATCTTCGATTCTTTCGTTGATTAGGTAGTGTGTAAATTTACCTTGTAAGATTGCTCTTTGACCTTCTATGTTTCCTGCAGTACCCAATTCTCTCATCAGGAATTTTAATAAATGTTGAGGGTCTCTATTTAAACCTTCTGCAACATCTTTAAAGTTTTTGATAAAGGTTCTATTACCTTGGATATCTGAATAAGCTTTAGGGATTTTGAATCTTTTATGTTCAAATACTTCAGGAGGTAATTGGTCTATTGCTCTTTCTAATAAATCTTCATATTTGTCCATGTTATCTCTCCTATAAAAATTAGTATAAGTATAATATTTTAATTTTGGTTTTAATCATTTATTAATGTATTGTTAATTTTGAGAGATAGTTGCATTTCAAAAAAAATTAAAAAAAATAATGGAAATATTAAGCACGCTTAATATATCCTGTAGTTGGGAAATAGATTAATCCTTTTTGATTCAGGTTTCTAACAAAGGATTCCACTTTTTCTTCACTCATATCGTATTTGTCAGCCATGTTTGTAATCAATACGTTCAGTGGGGCTTGGTCACCAAATTCCTCTTCTAAGAATCCTATTTCTTCCATAACTCTTTGCATTTTTTCTCTTTCGGATGTTGGTGTTCTACCTTCCATGACTTCGATATCAATCTCTCCAGTTTCAGGATCAACTCCCACTTCCTTAAGACAAGCTAATTGCAGTTTAACTGCTTTTTCAGCATCCTCTTTATCAACAGTATCTTTAAGCTTGATTTTTGCGCTGGCTTCTGCCAGACGGATAATTGCCTCAAGTTGTCTTGCTGTAATCGGTACGGGGGCCTGCTCTTCTGAATTGCTGTTTCTTGTACTTACATAAAATTCCCTTAAGACTTCATTAGCTTCGTCTGTTAAAACAGGATGCACATTCTTACGGGCATATGCAATATATTTTCTAAGCAGTTCAGGTTCTATTTCATAGTCTACGGTATTTGACTGGTGTATCCTTAAAATGTGGTCTGCTAATTTTGTATCCCCTTCCACACTTGGTTTATCTTCAATTACAAAAATCAAATCGAAACGTGAAAGAATAGGTGAAGGCAAATCAATTTGCTCTGCAAGCACTTTGAACCTGTCGAATCTTCCGAATTTCGGGTTTGCCGCTGCAAGAACGGAACATCTTGAATTTAAAGTAGCCATGATTCCTGCTTTTGCAATACTTACTGTCTGTTGTTCCAGTGCTTCGTGAAGTGCAGACCGGTCTTCAGATCTCATCTTGTCTAGCTCGTCGACACAAACGTTACCCTGGTCTCCTAAAACCAGTGCACCTGCCTCCAGGGACCATCCTCCAAGTTCGTCCCTTACGGCCGCTGCTGTCAAACCCGCACCACTTGTACCTTTACCACTGGTATAGATACTTCTAGGAGCGAGTCTTGAAACGTATTTCAATATCTGTGATTTACCGATACCAGGGTCTCCGACAATAAGGATGTGAATGTCTCCTCTCAGTTTGGTTTCGTCTTCAAGCTGTTTTGCAGCACCTCCGAAGAGTTGAAGCGCAATTGCTTCTTTTACTTCCCGATATCCTCTGATTGATGGAGCGGTTGATTTGATGATTTTATCATAAATGTGGGGGTCTTTTGAAAGTTCAATGATTTTTTCCTCGTCCTCCTCTGAAAGCTGTAGCTCTTCGAATTCCTGCTCCAGCGGTTCTATATGGTTGACGTAGATGTAGTTTTTGAATTTTCCACTTCTTTCTTCCCTGAAGGTTCTCAATGTTCCGGTTATCCTGACCTTGTCTCCTGGATTCAGCTCATCAACCAGATCATCTTCCAAAACCATCAGCATCTGTTTCGGTTCGGTTCCTCCGGACAGGTTTTCCAAAGGTTCCTGCATTCTTGCTGTTTGGGTATCGATGTATTTGGATTCCTCTTGAAGCAGTCTGAATGATCTTCCACCACATTCGCTACAGAGTGAAGGCTCGATAATTCTGTTCCCGGAATTCTGTTCAACCTCGTGCAATCTCATACACCCTCTACATTCAAAAACTCCAGTTTCAATACGAGGTCTTATTTCATCAGTTTTTCTAACAATTCCGTCCGCAGCAACAAATGTTCCGATGTATTTGCTTAACAAATCTTTCAATTGGATGACATTGGAGAGGTTTTCAAAACGAATGTTTATGTCGGCATCCTTAACCAGGGGGTCGATGTTTTTTATAGCTGTTTGTGCAGCTTCAATTACCTCTTCAGGCTTTTCAATTAACAAATCCGCAAGGTCTGGATCGAATATTTCGAGCTGATTGTAGTCAACGGTGAGGGATCGTTCATCAGGGTATGTTTCAAGTATTTCAAATACGTCATCCTTGTAGGATGTAGCGAAAAATTCTTCAAATTTTATGATTGATGTTTGAGATTTAGTAGTGGAATTCATTATCTTATTATTATAATTTCATCATTTAAAAAAATTTGTATAGGTAAAAATTATATAGTAAAATTGATAAATTTAATAGTTACTAAATAATTAGTTTATAAAATAATTGTGATAATTATGAGAAAATCTAGATTAAGCTTATTCAAATCTACTTCTATGTTGATTTCCGTTGTGGGGATTATTATGATAATTTCCACAATAGTTGTTGTTGCTTATGTAGGTTATAGTCTTGTTTCTTCAAGCATTACAAATGACATATCATCAGGCACTCAATATGATGAGCTTGCTGATTTGAAAGCTTCATACAGCAATCTGTCAGTCCAGTTTGATGGTATCAAGGCCACTTATTATGCAGGCAGTAGTGAAGATATTCAAAGATATAATGATGCTAAAATAGAGTTGTCTCGGGCGAATTCGGCTATTGAGAATGTTCAAAGTGCTCTGGATGCGGATATACCTTCAAATGAGGTTGACAGCAGAATCGAATTTGCTAAACAAAAGCTTCAAACAGCCTACGATGCATACAGTCAATTATAATCTTATTTTTTCTAATTTTTTGAGGGGTCTGAAGCTATCTGAATAGTTATTCCCTATTTTTTTTAATTTTTCCTATGCTTCCTTTTTTTAGGCATATATTCTATTCCGACAACATACATTTCAGAACTTTTTTTACGTGATGATGGAGGTTTTGTTGTTTTTACCTTTCTGAACTTGCCTTTAAGTGAATCTAACATTGGTTTGTAGTCCGGGCCCTGAAACACTTTCATCACAAGGTTTCCCTTTTCTTCCAGAATATTTTCAGCAATTTCAATCACCACAGTAATCAGGTCAATTGAACGCAGCTGGTCAATGCTTTTAATTCCGCACAGTGACGGTGATGCATCTGACATCACGACTTTTGCCTTTCCTCCGATGATTTCCATAATCTTTTCCTGGACTTCTGGTGTTGTAAAGTCTCCTCTGATGCCGTAATAGTTTTCTTCGGGGAACCTTTTGAATCTGTTCAAATCAACTCCGACCACTATTCCCTCTTCACCTACCTTTTCAAGGGCAACCTGTGACCATCCTCCCGGTGCGGCACCTAAATCCACAACGGTATTTCCTTCTTTTATGATTTTAAATTTTTTATCAAGCTGTTTAAGCTTGTATGATGCACGTGAACGGTATTCCTCTTTTTTTGCCTGTTTATAATAAGGGTCCTTATGCTTTTCTACCTGCCATCTGCTTCCCATTTCAATCACTTTTAAATTTGTCAAAGTCAAGCGCACTGCAAACCGGCGCTCCAACCTTAATAATCTCCACATCCACTTCTTTGTTATTCACTTCAAGTATCATTACTGTTCTGTCCGCCAACCTTGGCACTATTGGGCTTCCAGGGTTTATCAATAGGACTCCATCAGTCTTTTCTATTTTTGGCTGATGTGAATGGCCTGAAACTAAAATGTCGCAGTCAAGTTCCTTTGCAAGATATACCAGTTGCTGTGTGTCAGCTCTTGGATAAACTTCTCCATGGACCAGTCCTATTTTCAAGCCCTCTGCCTCTATGACTTTGGCTTTAGGCAAATCAATTCCTTTTGCCCTGTCCATATTTCCCTGCACGGCCATTACTGGTGCAATCATTTCCAATTCTTCGATTACCTTCAATGAAGTCAAATCTCCTGCATGGAGTATCAAGTCCACATCACCAAAAGCATCAAGCACATTTTGGGGCAATACCCTTGCCCTGTCTGGAATGTGGGTATCTGAAATTAAACCAATTAACATTTTATCTTTTTCCTCAATAGTTAACAATACTATTTGTTTATTATCATTTTTAAATTTATAAATGACAACTATTATAAATTCATAAAAATATATATAATAACATCATTCTTTTGAGGAGAAGATATAATGGGAAAAGTTAAAAAGGAAGATATTTTGGATATTTTGGCTAAATATGACAAAAGTGAAATCACAATAGCTACTCTCGGAAGTCACACTTCTTTACATATTTTACAAGGTGCAAAAGAAGAAGGGTTCAGAACAGCTATCGTTTGTCAAAAAGGACGTGAAATTCCTTATCAGCGTTTTGATGTTGCAGATGAATATATCATCGTTGATGAATTTAAAGACATTGTAAATGAAGACGTTCAACAAAAACTTAGAGATATGAATGCAATTGTCGTTCCTCATGGATCTTTTGTCGCATATGCTGGACTTGACAATGTGGAAGACAAGTTCAACGTACCAATGTTTGGAAACAGGGATGTATTGAGATGGGAGGCTGAAAGAGACAAGGAAAGAGCTTTACTTGTTGAAGGGGATGTCAGAATTCCGTTCAAATATGACAGCCCATCAGAAATCGACAGGCCTGTAATGGTCAAGTTCCCTGGTGCAAGAGGTGGAAGAGGTTACTTTGTTGCTTCATCTACTGAAGAATTTGATGCAAAAATCGAAGCTATGAAAGCACGTGGCTGGTTGGAAGACAGTGATGTTGAAGCAGCTCACATTGAAGAGTATGTTTCCGGTTGTAATTACTGTATACACTATTTCTACTCAGCACTTGATGATAAAGTTGAATTAATGGGTATGGACACCAGATACGAATCAAGTATTGACGGATTTGTAAGAATGCCTGCAAAAGATCAGCTGGACATTGACTTAAGCCCATCTTATGTAGTCACCGGTAACCACCCTGCTGTAATTCGTGAATCTTTACTTCCTCAAGTATTCGACATTGCTGATAAATTGACTGAAAGTGCTAAAAAATTAGTTGCTCCTGGATTGAATGGACCATTCTGTATGCAAACATTAGTAAACGATAATTTAGAAGTAATCTGTTTCGAAATCAGTGCAAGAACCGACGGTGGAACAAACACATTTATGGACGGTTCTCCTTACTCCTACCTGACCTACGGTAAACCTATGAGTATGGGTAGAAGAATTGCTCTTGAAATAAAAAGAGGAATAG
Source organism: Methanobrevibacter sp. (assembly GCF_045541095.1). Taxonomy (GTDB): domain Archaea; phylum Methanobacteriota; class Methanobacteria; order Methanobacteriales; family Methanobacteriaceae; genus Methanocatella. Next base: position 5,381 of record NZ_JAZQIJ010000193.1, on the reverse strand, counting down.
AAAGAGATGAATTAGAAAAAATAATAACTTAAATCGTTATTATTTTTTGTTTTTATTTTTTTTATTTTTTTTACCTTTTTTCTGTTGTTGCTCATATTGTTCTAAGGCTTTAACACGACTTCTTTTTGTATATGCGCCTACCAAACCAACAAAAGCACCAATTAAAAGAATTATTATTACGACTGTTAAAACTCCGGTTTCTGTTGTAAAGAATCCTTCTTTAAATGTACCCATGTATCCTTGAAGTGTCAATACAACGATAGGTGTTGCTGCAAGTGCACCGATGAGAGCACCCAGTTTGATGCTAGGTTGAGTATATCCTGCATATAAAAGTCCTATTGCTGCAAATGGATATAGCCAATCATTGTATTGGTATCCGAAAATTATAAATGCTCCAGCTATTGCTGCTCCAAACACTAGACCTTTAACGTCTATACCGAAATCATATTTCATTTTATGTCTCCAAAAACTTAATCTTAATTTTTAGAAGCTATTGCTCCTCCAACGGCTCCTGTAATTCCCATAACTATTGCATAGTAAATTATGTCGCTTATAACTGCGACTAAACTTGAAATTCCGGAAATTGTAAAACCTGTCAGGCCTCCGAAAATTCCAAATAGGCTGCCTCCAAATGTGGCAATGATTATAAATAAGATTGCTGTAATTATGGTTCCCAGAGCGCCTGCAACGGCTGCATTCCATAGCCCTCCCAGGATTCCTGAATGTGCAATATATCCTGTGATAAAACCAACTATTAACAATCCGATAAATTCATATCTAGCGAAGAATGCCTTAACGATTACTGCTAATATGAACCCTATAAATACTGCGCTCTGTTTGGTCATGATATCACCTTATAATCATTTAGTATATTTATATAATTCATTGTTAATAAATGTCTTTTAACTTATCCTTAATCTGGTCAAGTATGGCCTGATGCATTCTTTTTGTAAATTCTCCTCTGTCATTTTGATTTAAAACATCAAGATAACCTTGTGAAACTAAATTGAAAGCAAATGGGCTAGGTATTACTGTATTGATTGTTTTAATTTCCATTTCTTCCCTGTCAATCATCTCAATAATTTTCAACGCATTCTTGATGTCCATATAATCTTCAAGGGCTTCCCTTCTTGCTTCCTTCAGAATTGAAAAATTGTCATCCATTTCCTGGACGAACTTAAGAAGAATTTTCCCCCTGACCTGCTGGCGGCCAACTGATTTTGACTCTCCTTTGTATCTTCGCAGCGTCATCAATGACCTTCCGGCGCAATGTCTGAATCTTGAGGCCAATGTTTCGGTCTTGTTCAGGGCATTTGTCAGTATCGTTTCAAAGTTTTCGGGCGTGATTTCCTTGAATGATTCCAAACCGCCGATTTTTCCATCAGAACTTAAATAGAATCCGTTATCTGAAATTGAGATTGTAACATTTATATTGTATTTTTGGGCAACGATATATGCAACGGCTCTTGAGAGGGCGTCATTGACTTTTCTTCCGAACAGTGCATGGAATATTACGAAGCGCCTTCCTCCGAATCCTTTATAGTATTCGATTACCATTCGTCTTTTGGTTGGTATTTTGGCATACTTGAACTGTTCAACAAAGTATTCATATATCGAATTGGCTGCAAAGTCATCAACATAAAGATATTCATAAATGAATTCCATTATTTCTTCTTTGCTTCGTCTGTACTGGAACATGGAGTCCATATGGTCTCTGAACTGCTGGATGTCCATCGCAAGGTCAAAGGACAGTGGCAGCTGCTGTGAAAACCATGAAGGTATTGTTGGTGGTCCGCTTGCGGGAGTAACATTGATTGTCATTCCTTTTCCGTAGTTGAAACGATATGTTCGTCCTCCCAAAACGAAAGTGTCTCCTTTTTTCAACCGTTCCATAAATGACTCTTCGATTTTACCGACCGTTTCACCGTCGCATTTCACCAATACTCCTGATGAATCGGGGATGGTTCCAATATTTGTAGAATACAGCATTCTGGCAAGTTTTCCACGCTTTCCAAAGGTGTTTTTCTTATAGTCAATCCATATTTTGGCATAAACGTATCTCTCTTCAAGTTCAGGATATTCTCCGGCCATGTAACTTAATACGTCTTCATAATCATCTCTTGAGAGGTCCTTATAGCAGTAGCTTTTTCTGATTACATCATATGCATAATCGATATCCCAGGGATTTTCTATGCTCATTCCATAGATGTGCTGTGCCAACACATCCAGGCAGTTTGTCGGAATGCTGATTTTGTCGATTTTTCCTTCCTTTGCATTTTTAAGCAGAACTGAGCATTCAACCAAATCGTCCCTGTCGGTTACGATGATTTTCCCTCTTGATTTTTCATGCAGCTTGTGTCCGCTTCTACCTATTCTCTGCAATGCCCTTGCAACGGATTTCGGCGAGTTGATAAGCACGACCAAATCGATATAACCTATGTCTATTCCAAGTTCCAGTGATGTTGATGAAACAACAGCTTTTAGCTTACCTTCCTTAAGCTTGTTTTCGGTTTCAAGGCGAACTTCTTTTGAAAGGGAGGAATGATGGGCCATAATGTTGGAATCATTATAGTGCATAGGATACATTTTCTTCAGATTGTATACGAAACGTTCTGTTCCGCTTCGGGTGTTTGTAAATATCAGTGTTGTTTTGTTTTCCCAAATCAAATCGTCCAGCAGGTCATACATTCCAAGGCGGGTATCCTCTTCATCTGCAAGCACAATATCGCTTACGGGACACATAACCTCCATATCAAGTTCCTTTAGATAGTCGATATTTACAATCTTGCAGTTTCGCCCAACTCCGTATTCGTATCCTACAAGGAACTTTGCAACCTCCTCAATAGGACTCACTGTTGCTGAAAGGCCGATTCTTGTAAACTGTCCAAGCAGATGCTGCAATCTTTCGAGAGACAGGCTTAGATGAACTCCTCTTTTATTTTCAGCTAATGAATGGATTTCGTCAATAATGACATATTTGACTCCGCTTAACTTTTCCCTGAATTTAGGTGCCACAAGCAATATGGACAGTGTTTCGGGTGTTGTAATCAGGATATGTGGTGGCTTTTTAAGCATTTTCTGCCTTTGGTACTGTGATGTGTCTCCTGTTCTGACCGCTTTTCGAATTCCCAGTTTTCGGCCGGCTATCTTTTCAATTCCCTCCAGAGGGTCATCCAAATTCTTTTCAATATCATTGTCAAGAGCTTTAAGGGGAGAAATGTAAATACAGTAGACCTTGTCTTCCAACTTGTCCTTTTCGGCAAGGGCTGTCAATTCACTTATTACGGATAAAAATGCTGTAAGTGTTTTTCCGGAACCCGTAGGTGATGATATGAGAATGTTGTTCTTTTTGTGGATGTCAATGATTGATCTTTTTTGTGCAGGGGTAAAATCATCGAATTGTGAATCGAACCACTGTCTTACCCATGGATGCAAAATTTTAAAAATTGCCTTTTTTGAGTATGTTTTTGTTTGCTCTTCAATCATGTTTCATCTGCCTTTGAAAAATTATATTTCTAATTTTGTACTTGGGTGTTATTAAATATGATTCAATTCCAATTTTTAGGCATGCCTAATAAAATTAACATATTTATTTTTCATTATTCTGTTCAGAATTTGATGATTTGTCTTTTAAAACAAAATTAAATAATAATAACGAATTTAAATCAAAATTTAAATAAAATGATGTAAAACAATTGTTATTTTTTAATATGTCTAGAAAAACATAAAGTTAATAAACAAGAATGATAAATTATTAATTGTAATTTATTGATGATTTGTTAAAATCATTTATAAATACGAAGGTGATAAAATGAATGATTTATTTAATTTATCTGGACAAGTAGCTTTAGTAAGCGGTGCATCCTCCGGGATTGGTGTTGATATGGCAAAAGCATATGCAAGATATGGTGCAAACATCGTAGTTACCGGAAGAAGGAAAGAAAGATTAGACCAAGTAGCTGAAGAAATCAAAGAACTTGGAGTAGACTGCATAGGCGTAGTCTGTGATGTAACCGATACTGAAAGCGTAGAAGCATGTGTTAAAGAAGTTATGGACCACTTCGGAAGAATTGACATTCTCCACAACAACGCAGGTTACGGTGCAACAAAAGAAGCAGAATTATTAACTGATGATGAATGGAACAAAACAGTTGATGTGGACTTGACCGGTACCTTTAAAATGTCAAGAGCAGTTGCACGTGAAGCAATGATTCCACAAAAATACGGAAGAATCATCAACACTGCATCCATGTTCGGTTTAGTCGGAACCATGGCAACCCCAACATCCCCATATGCAGCAGCAAAAGGTGGAGTAGTAAACTTAACCAGACAATTAGCAGCAGAATGGGCAAAATACAACATAACCGTAAACGCAATCTGTCCGGGTACATTCCCAACAGAACTTACCCGTTCAACTATCGACAATGACGAATACAAAGCATACACAAAAACTGTTGTGCCTGTTGGAAGATCTGGTGTCGACGGAGAATTAGACTCAACTGTAGTATATCTCGCATCACCTAAATCCAGTTACGTAACTGGACAAGCTATTGCTGTAGATGGTGGATATACCTGTATCTAAATTGAAAATTTTTATTTTCAATTTTCTTTTTTTTATTTAATTTAATATTTTTACATTTTTTTCAGTGTTGAAACTTTTACCTGTTTTTTACAAAATTTTTTTACATATTTCTTACAAATTTAATTCATATCTGGTGGAGGCTAATCATCATGTTTAATTTAAAAAAATTTGTAATGGAAGAACTTTCAGGATGAAAATTATGGGAAATTATTTGGTTGATTGTCGCCACTTTGGTAATTGCCGTGGTTTCTATTGTTAATAAAGAATCTCCTTTGGGTTTTGTTGCTGCTGTTAGTGGAGTAATGGCAGTGGTGCTTGCTGGAAAAGGTAAACTTTCAACATATCTGCTGGGTCTTGTTCATGTGGTTACCTATGAGACAATCTCGTTTTATGCTAAGTTTTATGGTATAGTTATGTTGAATTTCATCTATTATTTGCCGATGGAATTCTACGGGCTGTATGTCTGGAGCAAACACATGAATCCTGCAACAAATGAAGTCCATAAAATGAGATTGCCTTTAAGGAGCACTTTAATTTTGCTGGTTATTGTTGCTATTTTAACCATGGCTTATGGTTCAATTTTAATGCTTTTAAATGGAAATCTGCCGTTTGTTGATGCTTTGGGTACTGTTGTGGCTGTTGTTGCAATGTACATTTCCTTGAACTACCTCAACTTATTGAAGTTGAGGATTCCTAGGTTTTTTATTATATATCGTTGGTTATTTGATATTATCCTAGGCTATCTCCCTCGTCCCATGGGTTCAGACAAAAATGTTAATGTTTTGCTTTTTTAAACTTG
>NZ_JAZQIJ010000192.1:0-15159 GCF_045541095.1 Methanobrevibacter sp. | reverse complement strand
GCCATCATGCACAGTAATTACATTTTTCATAATGATCTAAAATGGCAATCTTGGATATTCTGTTTTATGTATGATTCCTTTACCTCTGTAATCAATACAGATATATTTCCACATTCCATGAACATCACTTGCACTGTCCACCCAAACATAATTTCCTGTTTGTTTATTTGTTACTTTTGCGTAGACATGACCGTATACATGAATATATTCATATTTGAAGTATTCAGTACAACCAGCAGCATCACACAATCCAAAAAATAATCTTGTACCGTCACAGCAGTTACATCCTCCACGTTGCAAACTTGTTTTTGCTGAACGGCAGAAGTTGTTGTAACCATGATAATGTATGTGTGCATCCATCCAGGCACATATTTTTTTCATTGCTGCACGGCCAACACTGTTTCCCACGATTGATAATGCTTTTTTATGAACGTAACTGTTAACAGTTCCTTTGACTACACGGTTTTTGTTACTGGTATTGTTTTTTTCTTTAATTTTAATTTTCTTTGTACCATAAACCATTTTGCCGTTTTTCAATTTTTGAGCTTCGGCCTTGCTTGATTTTACTGGGGCTTTTATTCTTTTGACTTTTGGCCTTCCGCTTCCGTTATGATTTTCCCCATTGATTGTACTGAAATCCATATCGCAGTTTGGATTGTCACAGAATAGGTGGCCTTCATAACTTCCGCCTTCTCTTCGGCCTCTGAAGTATGTTCCGAAGTTCCATCCCCACATCAAGGTTCTTTTTCCGCACCCGGGGCATTTGTTTTCAAATATGGATTTCATGAATCTGTATCCGTACTTGCTGTTTTCACTTGCCCTGGAGGGTAGGCCTATTGCCATGATGGTTTTTTTGTCTGGTGAACGGCCGTATTTGTCATAGTATTGTGTGACAGTTTTGTATTTTGTTTTCTGTGTTGTTTTTGCCTTTTGTCCTGTTGTGGTTTTTGTTTTGACTTGTTTTGTTCCGCCAACAGATACTTGAACATTCATTGCACATTCACTGTATTCAGCATCTCCACCAAAACGGATCTGTATTTCATATTCACCAGGATTGTATTTGCATGTGATTTTTGCAATTCCGTTACTGTCTGTTTTTTTACTGTACACTTTTTTTGTTAGTGTGGATGTTCCATTTTCTATTTTGTAGAGTGTAAATGTAACAAGTTTTCCTGAAAGTTTGTCATTGTCATCTGTTGCATTTTTCAATGTAGCTGATAACTTCTTGCTTTTAGGATATTTGAAATTGATATTATCCGCATCAATATAGGTTTCTTTTGTGATTTCCTTAGTGTTAATGCTGTAATTGCCAAGTTCAACTTTGTTCTCTGCAATGTTGTGTAAATTTTTAACTGTTTTCACAACTTCGGCAGTTACTAACTCTTCACTTCCAGGAAGTTTTACATAGACCTTATCATGCACGTTATAATCATTGAAAGTGCCGTTTTTTAGGTTTGCTACATCTACTGTGATGTTGAATTTTGGGTCTTTTTTGTCTTTCAGTTTCATGCAGACTGCATTATAAATTGCGTATACATCTTCATCTGAAGTTTCAACTGGGCCGATTTTATCCAGTTTTGCTATTCCTTTGTCATTTCTCATATCTGGCCTGTAGCTGATGTCACTATATTCAATGTTGTTTTTAGTATCTAAACTGACGTGCATTTCACCGGCATTTTTTGTGAATGGGGCTCTCCAGTATGCTGTTCCCCTCCAAAATTCGTACGATTTGGTTTCACTGTCGGTGTTGTCTGTTGGTTTGATTGGTCTTTTCCAGTAGTTTGAAGATAAATCGAATGTTCCTAACGCAGATTTTGCATCTGATAGTGAACTTCCGTTTTGTGTGATTTTTTGCACAACCATTGGAACAGTATCACCTTTATTAACCGCTAAATTTTTCCAGGCAGTAATCACTTTATTCAAATCTGTTCTGGATAAACTGGTACTGTCCTGTGATACTGACAACACTGGTGAAATTGCGGTATATGTTTCTGTTTCATCAGTTTCAAAACTAATGTTTTCCACATTATAACCCAAATCAAGAATGTCTTCATGAACCTCATTTAAAATCGGAGAGATTAATCTGCGGAAGATTACTCTTTTGCTTGCAGTATCATAAAACTCAAAATATGCGGGTGAAGGAACTGTGCAGTTATAATTGTTAGTTGGATCATTATCGATAGTGACATAACTATGTTCAATTACACCGGCATCATTTGTATCATAGACAGTGTAGGTTTTGTTGTGTACTTTCACTCCAAGTTGACCTGAACGGTACACCATACGAATAATGACATTTTTTGATTCTTCAGTTAACCCGCAGTTGTAGGCATCCCAAACAATATCCTGTGAAGGCAGGGAATTGTCATGAATTATATTCCCGTTTTTGTCTGTGAATCTGAATTGAAGTGTTTCTGGGTTGAGATTGCGTATTGTTTCAATGTCTGCAAATTCAACTATGTCATCTTCTTCATAGACATCTTCATCAGGGTCTTCTTCTGTTGGTTGGTCATCTTCATCATACTCCGGTAAACTTTCGTTATCCTGGAAGTCATATTCAAAGTTGCATTCCCAGTTTTTGTTTTGGCTTACTGGATTTAAGAAATCAAGGTAACGGTGGATGGTATTGTCAAGTATGTCTTTTTCATATCTTGTTACGAATACATTGCCTGTTTCTTCTTCTATGTATCTTAAAAGAGTCATTAATGACATTGTACCGGACACTACTACTTTACTGACATAGTCGCTTATGCAATCTTGCACTACTCCAATATTGAAGTAATATCCGAACCAGTATTTTAAAGCATTATAGTTTACTTTTACTGATTGCTCCCCATTGACAGTGTAAAGACTAAAACCATTGTTTGCAGTTAATTCTGTTTGACTGAAATAAGGAGCAAAATTCAATTCAACTAAAACTTCTTCGGCTTCGAATTCAAAATTGTTCTCTTTGTAAATATCCCTTTTTACTGGGGTATCAATGACATACAAACAATCTTCAAGTATCTTCTTTCTGCCAGTTATGAAAAGTTTATTCCCTATTTTGAAATAGATTTTTGCATCAACAATATCATTCACATTATAAGTCACCTTAATTGACCTGAGGCCATTCTCAAAAGTTTCAGTTATATCTACCAAGTCAGGGTCTAAATAAGTAATGAATTTTTCATCATTACTTAACACTATTATATTTGTCATGTTTAACCCCTCTCTGTGAATGTTACTGTCTGTATTATGCAGTTTGAAGGCAGGAAGTTGTATGCTCCATCAAGATTAAACCAATCCACATTAAAATCAGCTGATGAAGATATATTGACTGGTTCATCTTCTTCATTCTCTCTTAACCATACAATACGGTTTTCACAATCGATTTCAACATATTTTCCAATCCAATCGCTGCGGCCGGCTTGGAATTTCTGTTCGGAATGCTCTTCAAGCAGTTCAATAGTATCTGCCTGAGGCACTACAATTATAGTTGGATTTACTCTTGCAATACTGTTCACTACACCGCTTGCATTAGTAACAGTATCATCAATTGCATAATTTGTTCCGGCGGGCACGGTTAGTTTTACTTTGCATTCATAACCGCTGATTTTGATTTGAGCGTCAATTCCCTCCTCCAGGATATATTCATAGAAAACGTTAGGTTCGAAACTTGACCTCACTATCTTTGGAATTGGTTTGTTTAATTCATTCCTTTTGTTTGTGAGCAATCTTGTTACCTGTTGAAGCATTGAAGTTGATTCTGTCAAATCGCATCCATCAATATCAAACTCGATTTCAATTTCTTTCTCTTTGATTGTTTGATTTGTCGCATCGTTAATGTCAGTGCCGTCAACATTCAAGTATTTAACATTTGTCTTAATACCTGATGGTGACTTCCAATCTTTTATGAAAACATTGTACCATTCAAGGTTTTCATCTTCAACATATATCTGATGAACATTCGAATTATCCATTTCCAAGTAATATGCTACTATTTTAAGACTTGTCATCTCAATATGGATAGTTTTTGATTCGTTATTGGAATAAACATTACCGAAATTCAATTCTACTGTCCAATCAGATAAATCCTCCATATTCGATATATTAAATCCCCATAAGTCATACTCCCCACCAATATAAAATATGTTTTTGTTAGGAGTTATGATAGTACTTTGTTGACCGACAAGGCCCGATGGGGATTTAATTTTCGCATTTGCAACAATCTGCCCGTTGGATTCACATTCAAGTATCAATCCTAACCCTCTTATTGCATAATTTTCATTTGTACCGAAATCCTGATCAAACCCTAACTCTTTGAAAATAATCTGATTTGTTGATTGTCGAATAGGCACATCAACACTTGCAATCCCATTGTCATTAATAAGGTTCTCTAATGGAGTAGGTAGTATGCAAACTTCCGGAGTATATTCATCTTCGGAAAGGAACAGATTAGGATGGGTGAAGTTGATTGAAGTTTTTTCATAATCAGGGTCATTTATCGCATTTCCAACAAAAAGTATGTATACTGGGTAGGTTTTGTCATATGTGAATTCAACATTCTTCTCTTCCCAATGGTTAATTGTTGTCATTCCATCACTGAAATGGTTACAGGCATTTAATATTGCTGTTTTATCATCTGTTTCTGCAATGGTATTGACTACACCTATACGATCATTACGGTAATAATCATGATAATAATAGGTTTCATCACTATACAATATCAGGTCAGTATTAACGGTGTATACTTCACCATCCCCTAATCGGTCTGTTTCTTCTTCGGATAATTCAAGTATTGCAACTTCTAACTGCCTTCCCATTGTTGGAGCAATTCTAAGCAGGAATGTTGGAGCTTCCGGAGATTCGGATGAAGTGTTTAAACCAATCAAATATTCTCCCTCGTTCGGACATGAACACGGCACTTCACAGTATCCATCTTCATCAAAATCTTGCAAACTTATTGCTGTTGAACCGTTATCCGGCCTTGCAAAACCGTTTACTGTCATCTGCCTATCGTTGAATATGTAGATTGCAGTTAAATCTGTTGATTCTATGAAATCCTTTGCCAACTTGATTGGAAGAGTAAATTCAGTATTAACAAAACTGTACAGTATGCTTTCTGCACCAAACAAATTGTCATTGCTTGAACTGTAAATTCTCTGAGGATATACAGTAAAATCAACATGAGAAGTTGTATTGTTCAGTTTTTCTAATACAGTTATAGTTTTGTTTCCTTCTGTGAATTTTAAGAATAGTAATAATTGTCTTGTTGTGAAATCCTTACTTTGAGGAGGTTTCCAGACATACTGGTTTTGATCCCATTGAATGAAATCTCCAACATTACCTGTTACTGAATCAATTACCGTTCCTGGTGGCAACGTTATTAGCACATTCGTTGCATATGCAGTTTGATTAATATTTGTTAATTCAACTTGAAATCCCATTGTTGTATCTGCATAAACATCATCAGAGCTCATTTTTGATACTGATATACCATAAGTTGTTAGTTTGTAGTTTACTTTGATTCGAATGTATTTTAATTGTAAATATCCGGTGTTTGCACTTGTATTTGCAGGATAATCTATTACAACACCAAAGTTGCTGCTTTGCACTGCATTTCTTGAAGGCATATCATAATATACAGTTGTTGTTTTGAATTTAGGAACAGTTGTTGTTATTCCGTTGACTGTTTGTGTAGTTGTACCTACTACTGTTTCTGCCTGCACTTTACCGTTGAATGTTGCAGTTTTTGCCAGTAAATCTTTTGTTGGTGTAGAACCTTGTTTTGTCACATATGTAACTGGTGATACTCCACTGTTTTTTAGGTGTATTGTTGGTGCTGCAATGCTTGGGTATTTGTCTTTTGTATCATCAAGTTTTTGATGTGCATATTCTATTGTTATGCTTGTTGGTTCAGCACCTACGGGTAGGGATATTTGGAAATTGGTGCAGGTTATTGTTGATGGTCTTTTTTTTGTTCCTGTTTTGCCTGCGATTTTCCCTGTTTTTGCATATGTGTTGCTGGCATTTTTTAGGTTGTTTAGGTTGGAGAAGGTTTGGAAGTTTCCTCCGGAGGTTTGGGTTATTGTGCTTGGGTAGGCGGTTACGGATGGCATTTTATTTATCACCTCATATGAGTTTTTTTTTATAAATGGGTTTTTTTAGATTTAAAAAAAAATTATGAAAAAAATAAAATAATTTGAAAATTTGGTAGTAACGTATATTTCAATCAGAAACATACGATGTTTTGGATTGTCAATATTATGACAAAGCATTAGAGGGTACTGGAAATCACAACGATATTTACTATATGATAGGAACATCAGTAACAAGAGGTTCAGATGGCTCTATTGTAGAAAAAATAACATCTGATGCAACAAGATACTTATATACTGCAAGGAGTAATTCACAATCTGATATTCTTTATTTTAATGAGAATACTTGTATAGAATTTGATATACTTGAAGTTACTGGAAATAATCAGATTGAACTATTTTGTAATGGAGTAGGTGCTACAAGGAGTGTATTAAGTCAAGGACATTGGAAATGTGTTGTTACACCAAATAGTGAGAAAATATACAAAGATGATGTTGAAGTTGTTTCAAATACTTATGATTTTTCTTCAACATTTCGTGCAACTTTCCTTGTTGTCAACACCTTTAAATTTAAAGACTTGCAGATTTACCCAGTTTAAATACTGTATACTCTGATATTCTTTATTTTGATACTGGATGCTCCTACGAATTGCAATTGCCATTTGAAACTTCCAGTATTGGTTTTAGCACTTTCGGTTGGAGTGCCACCATTTTTGGTTATAACCTGTTTATTAGGGTAATATTCAATTTTATAATGGTCATTTGCAGACATATTCCTAACTACATCCCATGTTCCATTTCCAAGACCGGAACGAACATCGCCAGTAACTGAAACTACATCAAATTCAATTGCAAAATTCAAAGAATAAGGATTATCTGTTCCGTTCGATTGACCTATGAACAGATAACCATTTCCATTTGATGTTCTCTCCACAAACATTCCAGTTTCATCAAACGATGGTTCTGAAACAGAATTATTGTATCTATAATATGATGATGCTTTACTGTTATCAGTACAATCATCAAAAAATAAAGTGTCAAGAATACTGTATGTTTCTGATTGAAATATACCTTCAACTTCACCGTGCAAGTCTAATTTACCTACTCCTTGACCTTCATATTCAACTGTCGCTATACCATTACTATTTGTTATTGCTGTCGCTATTTTTCTTTTAGCCATATATAATCACCTCATACATCTATCACTGGGTCAAAATCCCCAGAACCTGAACCCGGAGTAGGTGTAGGGCCCGGAGGTATTGGACGATTCCACCATCTAAAAGTGAAAGTAGTTAAATTGTCCTCTACATCCATATCAACTAACACATAATGCTCTTCAACAGATGGAGAATAACTCCAATTATACTCAGACACCACACCATTCTTATAAGTCGGCACTAACATAGTAGCCATATAACCATTAGAATTCATCAAACGAACAGAACCCTCATCAGATAAAGTACAAACAACAGACAAAGGCCTATCTCCTTCCGCATCATCGTCATCATCCCAAACAATCGCCACACTAACAGGAATTTCCGGATTAACTTCTGCCATAGTCACTTCAAAACCATCAATACTAGAAGTATAAACCGGAATGTCATCAATTTGTATATAGTAGTCAACCGCACCTGGCACTAAACCAAAATCACCAATCCATTCATCAGGATTATCCGGGTTAACATTGCTACTGTCCACAGTCACAGAATCCACCTGCATATCACCATTAGTTAAATATAGACCAACTGTAACCGGTGAACGATTATTGCATTCTCCGTGATTGTCATTCCATTTGATTTTGAATTTAGATTCAACAAGCCCTGTATCTTGAATTGTTATACTTTCAGTTAAACCCGCATATCGGCCGGATGTAACTTCAAGTGTGAAAACAACTTCTCCCAAACCATCACACCAATAAGTATATGGGAAAATTTTACCATTTCCATCAGTAATTCCATCATAAACCAATTCACCATTCTGTTTTAAAGTATATGATGTGTTACTGATAGGAACATTAGTATCAGTTGACAATTTTGCAGAGATTACAGTTGTAGGATGGACAAGATTTACAGTATCTCTTGTTGCGGACATATCCCAACCAGTCACAAACTCATAAAAACTAACAGGTATATCGGCAGCCTTAACAATGTTTCCATCATCAGCATCTATTACCTGACATGTGAATGTAGCAGTTTCACCAGTTTGTATTATTGGTTTGTCAATACTGACTTTCATTCCTGGTGTGAAATCCTGGTAAATGTCAACGGCCACACCAGGAACTCCAACTGTTTCACCGTTCATAGTACCAGTCACTAAACTGGTTAATGTTGCAGTTTCACCAATTTGTATAATTCCCTTATCGATGGATAATTCGAAGTTGTCAGGAATTGGATCAATATATTCAACTTTTTTAGTTATCAAAACATCATTCACCTCAGCACTAATATTATACTCCCCGGCAGTTGCAGGCATAATACTACCAGCGATTAATCCCTGTTCATCAGTATAAGTAACGAAACTGCCGTCAGGAGTAGTTACTGTGACTGCTTCACCGGATAAAGGCATTGTTGTTTGCCCTACTTCAGTTTCAACAAGAATAGTGTAGTTTGCTCTTTGACCAACAAAATATTTATTGTACTCTGGGGAGATAGTGATTAATGGGTAGCCTGCTTGAATGTAGAATTCATCACTATATTCATCACTTACTCTTAGTTGTATCTTGTTAGCCCCAGAAAGTAATTCTCCAGTAGTGAATAATGCTTCTCCATGTATGTTTGCGTTTTGTATTGATTTGACTATGTCATTAATCAATAATTCGATTTTTACTCCGGATAAAGCCATATTTCTATAATTGACTTCTACATCAACGGATGTGCCTCCTTTGTACCCTACTCTTTCATCACCGATAACAATATTAAAATCTGTGTTTCCAACTGCCAGTTTTATTTTATTGGAACTGTCACTTGCGATTCGTGGAGTTACAGTTGCGTCACCATGGTTTTGACCTTGAACAATCCAGTCACCAGCACCGTCAATCGCATAATAATTAGAACCATAACCAGTACTTTCAGTATCACAACCACTAACCGGAACCCCGTATAAAGGAGTGATATAATCCTCTATTGGATTGTTGTTTTCATCAAAAAGACTCCAATTAAACCAGATACGGCCAGTATCAACATAAGGAAACCACACTGTACCATCCGGTAAATTCAACATACCTAAATTGTGCCTGTCTTCAACTTCAACAAGTAATGTAGTTGTCACGGCAGGAACAAGAGCAAATATAGTCCTCTGAATATCGTTTACTGTATCCCCTTTCTTTGACAGTTCACATTTATATTTCTCAAAATCACTGATGACATGAGGAGATAAAAGATTACCCCCTCCACGAACGTCACCAGGTAAAACAGTAATTTTCTTCATAAATATTATACTCCTCTACTACGGTTATACCTTGATTGTATAGTAGATTTCACTTTTGCATCTAAACTTTGGAAATCTGGGTTACTTACAAATGAATTCAATACTGCAGGGTCTTTTAACATTTCAATCAATGCAGCAGTTTCAATATGTGCCGGAACATTAATCAAATCTAATACTATGTTATGGTTAATATCAATCTCAGTTTTAGCATTGCTACTTTCCACACTTGAGAATTCACCGAAATCAACAGAGGTTTCACCACCCATTGCAAAAGTTTCACCGCCACGGGCATTATTCAGATTTCCAATAGCATTTATCCCGTCTTGCACTTTGGACTTAATGCTATCAACAACATCCACTACACTGTCATAAGCTTGTTTGAAAGGTCCTGTAATAGCGGAAGCAACACCACTCAAAGCAGATGAAATCTTACCGGGCAAACCAGTCAATATGTTAACAACACCAGTCACAACAGAAGTAGCCCTACTTCGAGCATTAGATATCCATTGAGCACCAGCACTAACAATTGATGAAACAACACCCAACAGTGCAGACAATGCTCTACCCGGCAACTGACGAAGGAAGCTCACAACACCATTCAATAACTGAGATGCTTTAGCCCTTGCCTGAGCAACCCATCTCGCACCAATGGAAATAATCCTTGTCAAAGTCTGTGTGAGATATGTTGAAACCCTTCCTGGAATCTGTGAAATGTAACTGATAATTCCATTCACAAAACTTAAACCTGCTTGAATAGCATAAACCGCCATCTGAGCAACAAAAGACAACAAATAAGTATAAATAAACTGCAAAATAACCGGCATATTGGTAGCAAGACTGTTCCAAATATTCATCACAGCAGTTTGTAAATCCATCTGACCTGTAACCAATGCATACAAAGATGAAGTGAATGTAGTATACATTTCAATCACTGCCATAATAGGTTCTCTGATTGCATTCCAGGCATCACCGATGGCATGTATTAAAGCAGAAACAATGTCGAAATCACCACCAGTACTAATTCCAAAGAATTCCATGATAGCTTGACCTGCTCCTTGAATAGCAGACATTAAACTATTCCATGCATTGCTTATTGCAGATATTACTGCCTGTACATCAGGATGATTAATGAATGCATTCCATAATCTCTGTAAACCTGCACTGATTGCATCAATCATTGAACTGACATCTGTCCACCATCCGAATGCTTTTCCAACTTCAAATATTGCAATTGCAACTGCGGCGGCAGCTGCGATGAACGGCAACAGTGGAACCATTGCAGCCCATACTGCTGTGGCTGCTCCCCAAGCGGCGGTTGCCAAACCTGCAAATCCACTTGCACCAATGATATTCGCTGCTGCCGATGCAATACTGGTTTCACCCTGCAATACTTCCGCAACCGTCAATGCGGTGGTTTCAATACTTGCAAACATCGCTTCGAGTTTCAGGAATCCTAATATGTTCCGTAATGCTGCGGCACCTGAAACTCCTATCAGGAATGCTCCTCCGAGAGAACCTAACAGACTGACCAATCCTCCTAATGGTCCCCCCATTACTCCTTGAATGACGTCTCCAACACCTGATAAAATGGTTCCTGCCAATTGCATTGCAGGAATTAATGTCGGCAGTATTACGCTTCCGACTAATCTTTCAAGTCGGCCTCTTGCAATGTTCACCTGTTCCTGTAATCCTGCCCATGATGTTTTGTATTCTTCATTTGCATTCTTACCTTCGTTCATACTTGCAGCCATACCTAATGCTGCGGCTCTTTGATTTGTGTCTAATTCTTTCCATTTTGCTTTGACTTCATCAGCAGTTGCGCCTGTCAATCCCATTGCCTGACCTAATTCATCCATAGTAATTCCCATGTTTGCGATGAATTTTTCAGATATGGTGGCTTTTGCAGCCAAACCGCTGAAACTATTGGCCATGCTTTGGATGTCAGTTCCGAATAATGTTGCCTGCGCTCCAGCACCTTCCATCATTTTCTGGAAACTGTCCATATCGGTGATTCCACGTGCTGTTGCAGTGATGAAACTTTCACGTATCTGTCCACCTGCACGGCCTGTTGTTTCGGATAACTCTGATACCATATTTTTCATGTCTTCAACACTGTGGCCTGCTCCCTGTGCTTCGAGTCCGGCACGCATTAAACTGTCGTTGAATGTTCCAGCAGTGTCTGCCATCCCAAGCATACTGTCTTTCATACCGTTTGCAACGTCCATAAAAGTCTGTGCCGCCATAACATCTCCAGCACTTCCTAACTGTTCCATTGCATCGATATCCTCTTGTATTTCAGTTTCTAATTCGTCAGCCGCACTTGCGACTTCATTGAAACCGGCAGATAATGTTCCCATATCTGCACCGGAGGCTATCAGTCTTTCAACTTCCTCCGTATCCATTCCAAGAGTATCTGCCAAAGCCTCCAATGTTGAACTGTCCACATTCGCAACACTATCGCTAAAACTGTCAACGTTCTCTGCAATAGTATCGAAATCAGAACCAGCTCCCTCAATCGCATCACTGACTCCATCAGCCATTCCCTGTGCGCTGCTGATTATTGACTGAAAAACTTCACTGGCACTGTCAACGGCCGAAATGATTATCTCCATCGTATCAGCCAATATTTACACCTCTTTTCATTTGTTTTTGTTTCATTCGTTCACGGAAATTATTTGATTGCATTCTACCTCGACGACTATTATTGCCTTTAAATTCAACGCCGACACCTTTTGCAATTCCAACAAGTTTATGTTCAATACTATTCATGAACTGAATATCCTCACCACTCATAAGCATCAAGAAATATTTCTGCAAACTGGTGGCATCATATAACTTGTCCACGATTTTTGCACCGTTTTTATGAACATTATACAATATCAAACCTTCATCAGAATTTGCGAAAGGATTTGACGGCAGACAAATCTTTTTCAGTCAATGTGGATATGCGAATGACTTCATTGAATAACAATTCCGGAATTCCCTTATCCATGTTTCTAATATCGTCGGCAGTTACTTTTTCACCATCGACGCTTAAACTCAAAGCAACAGCATTATATAATGCTTCGGCCTGTGATTCGGTAAATTCTCCCATTCCTAATTCCATTTCGTTGTTGTCGGAAGTTTTCCCACGTTTACCATTTGGATTAAATTCCATTGTCATGCTGTATGGTTTCTTTTCAATGACTTGTAAACGTGTTAATTCACCATCTGATAACGGCCTCATCATGAAATCATGTTTACCGTTTTCAGTTTCGATAGTTACATTTTCAACCGCATTAATTCCATTTGATAACTTTTGAACCATTTCAATATTTGACATAGTAATTCACCTTTTTGGATCTATAAAAAAATAAGAATAATTTTGAAAAAATTTTAAAAAAAAATAGTACAAATGATATTAGTCATCTGCCAGTTCAACAGTTGCTAAAACACTTGTACGTATGTTGTCTCCACTATTCAATGCAGTTTTGCCTTTTAGGACTTTTAATTCAAGTGATTGTTTGATTTCATCACTGCCCTCAATTGGTGCGGCTGCTCTGTCTATTGCTATTTTTGGGAAATATAATGTTAATGTATTTCCGAGTTCGTCTGTAAATTTGATTTTATAATTTTCATATGTTGTATTGCAGGTAGGTCCGTTTTGCCCGCCCCAGAACTTAACAAGGAAATCGTATCCTTCGTAGAATACATCTGATTTGATTGTGGAATCTTTTCCTGATGATATCAGTCTGTATGGGTGCATGCTTCCGAATGCCTGTCCGCTGTTTGCAGATATGTTGTTATTGAATTCCCATTCGAAACTGACGGTTCTTGCGGTTAAATCGGTTGAACCCATCATGGTGTCTGCTTCGTAGAATGCTAACGGGTATGTGTCTGCAATGTCGATTTGTGATTCGGTTTTTAATGTTGCTTTGCCGTCTCTTTGACAGACAAGGCTCATTGTTGCAGTTGCAATTCCATCTGATAATGTGATTGATAATTTGCTTATCGCTGCACCGTAAAATACATGTTCATAATCGTTTGGGTTACCGTCATCTTTTCCTACGTATGCGGTGAATGATTTGACATGTCTGCTTGCTAATGGATACATTTCATATAAATTGTCTGTGATTATTTGTGTTCCGAAAGCCATATACAGGAAATTAATCATTGTTGGAATATCTAATGCAATTTCCAAGTCTCCTTCGGGTGCATATAATCCTCTTTTAATCCTTGATTCAGTTTCTTCGATTGTTGGAATGTCAAGGTTTGGACTTTTTGGCGGGTCTAAATTACATTTTCCCATTTCAAGATAAGTAATGTCTGCACCAATGTTTTCAACACCGTAAGTTTGTTCCGGTCTGTAACCGAAATATCTTGCCATATTTAATCCTCCTTTTTATAGCGTGAGTTTTTCCTTTTTTTATTTGTAAACATGATGTCTTAAATCAAAAGCAACTAATATGTCTGTTTTTGTAGCTATTGCATCGAATCTGACGGCAGTATTCATGATTAATGTATTTCGGACAATTCGTTTGCCGTCTTTGTTGATTAAACAGTAGAAATCCATGTCATGCTCTAATGTCTGACGAAGGAAATCTTTGATTCGCATTGCTTTGAGATATTTCTGCTCATCACTGCCTCTGACTACAAAACCAATTACGCTGGTTATGTATTGTGGAATGTTCCGTCTGCCGAATGTTTCACGATATTCACTTGAACCGGTAACATAGCAGATTGCCACAACACCATCACCTTGAATTTTAACTTTGTTTTCATTGAAACCAAGTAAAACCTTTTTAAATATCGGTTTGTCTTCATCATCAGTTAGGTTTTCCAGTTTGCGTTTCAATTCAAGACTGATATTAATAAATAAATCATTATCTGTCATTGTTTCAACCAACTAATAAAATCTGTGATATATTTTTCACTGGCAGTACGGCCTCTTTCAGCACCTCTGCCCATAAAGTCATTCGGTTCGACAGTAGCCTTGCCTCTTACTCCTTTAAGGACATAAATGGCATATGGTGCCTGACCTTCATCAGGGTAAACCCTGCGGCTTAACTGGTCAACGTCTTCAACACGAATACTTGACTTCAAATTACCAGTAATTCGAGGTGCCTCAAGGACAACGAAATTCCTGTAAACGTTACTGACATTCTGCACCAGTTCGCCTAACTTGTCTGGAATTTCATCATGTTTGCTTTGCAAATGCTCCATCAATACTGATGAATCAATCAATGCTTCCATAAACACCACCTAATATGGTATGTGCAATTCTTTTAAGGATTTTGATTGACTGTGAGCATATGGGGATTTCTCTTTCAGTTCAGTTAATGCCAGTTTGTCTTCCTGCTCTTTAATGTACGCATCCAACAAAATCATTGCCTTGTCATAGTAGGCCTCTTCATTGCTGGCACGATCATCAGTTCCGTCAAGTGCCTGATGAATATCCGAAACTGCAAGATAGTTTCCGCAAGTCTCCAACATTGACGGAACATCCTCAGATTCATTGTCATATGTAGGTAGACTGTGCATCAATAACCTCCCATTGATGGTAGAGTCTGCATTCTTGCAAGACACTTCAAGCAAATCCTCACTGATGTCATCACCAGTCAATTTAATCATAGCCATAATGCCAGATTCTTTGGGATATATTGGACAGTATCCAAGT
>NZ_JAZQIJ010000191.1:0-14270 GCF_045541095.1 Methanobrevibacter sp. | reverse complement strand
AGTAATTTTAAACTTATTGGTTAGTTTAAACTTACTTAATGGATATAATTATATAAGACTTATAACAAAGTAAGATTGATGAATGACAATGTAATTTATAATTCAGATGCATGCCCAATAAATAGTGTAAACGATTTGCTTAGCAGAAAATGGATTTTTGGAATTATGAAAGATTTGTTTGCTGGTAAAAAACATTTTAATGAGTTTAAACAGGATAAACCGGACTTGAGCAATGTTGTTTTATCAGACAATCTTAAATATCTTGAAAATAATGGATTAATATCTAAAAAGATAATTGAAGATGATGCCAAGAGAAACACTGAGTATTATCTTACTGAAAAAGGAAAACAAATGAATAAGATATTGTATGAGATGGTTGTTTTTGGTTTGTATGTTTTGGAGGAGGATGTAAGGTCTGATGATTATAAAGAAGAAATAAAAAAAGGTTATGAGGAAATTCTTGATTTATAAGTATTCTCTTTTAAGAGATATGTCAAGAATTTCTGGAGAGATTTCTTTTAGTTTTTTCTCAAAACCTTCAATGAGCTTGTTTTTATCCTTAAAGTTGCCGCTTACACGAGCAACGTTGTTTTGATGATGTCCGAAGAAATAAACATAGCTTGGCACATCAAGATTTTTAATCAATTCTATTTCTTCATTGATTACTTCCCTTTCGGTCAGTTGTATGAATTCTCTTTTAGACATTTTCGAAAAGATTTGCAACATCCTTTAAAAGCTCGGGAATATCAAGTTTTTGTGTACAAAAGTCAATGCATGTTCCACATTGGGTACATGCTGATGCTGGTGCATTTGCTGCGGTTATAGTTCCGTAATTTCCGTAGTTTGCCTGAAGGGAATGCAGTTTTTCACCATTGTATAAATTAAATAAATCAGGGATAGGAATTCCCATTTCACATTCTTTCACGCAGTATCCGCAATAGCTGCAGTCAATTGCCAGAGTCTTTTTGATTTCGCGCGCCATTTTCATCAGAAACCTGTAATCGTCATGTGTAATTTCTTCAAAGTCTTTAAATGTTTCGCAGTTTTCTTTCATCTGTTCAAGTGAACTCATTCCGCTCAATACAACTGATATGTTTTCATGTGAAGCGGCAAATCTTAATGACCAATCTACTATTGACTTGTCTGAATAATCTTTAAATGCTTTTTTTACATTATCGCTTACGTTTACAAGGCTTCCGCCTTTCACAGGTTCCATTACAATCACTTCAACACCGTATTTGACACATACTTCATGACATTTTTTGGATTGTACTCTTCCATCCAGCCAGTCCATGAAATTAATCTGCAATTGAACAACGTCTATGATGTCTGAATATTTATCAAGAACCTCATCCAGTAAATCTGCTTTGTCGTGATAGCTTATTCCGACTTTTAATGCTTTACCTTCATCTTTTGCTTTTTTGATATATTCGAAACTGTTTGCACTTTCAGCTAGATTGATGAATGAGGCATTTATGTTGTGAATTAATAAAACATCAAAATACTCGATTCCAAGCCTTTCAAGCATTACATCAACTAGTCTTTCGTTGTCTTTCTCATGTGTAAGAAGCCATGTAGGTATCTTATCAGCAATCCTGTATGATTCTCTAGGATATCGTTCGACTAATGTTTTTTTAAGTACGTCTTCGGATGTTTCCCCATGATATGCATATGATGTATCAAAGTAGTCAAAGCCATGTTCCATGTAATAGTCAACCATCTGTTGTGTTTCTTCCATTTTTACTGATGCAGGATTGTTTGCATCAGTTTGAGGAAGTCTCATAGCTCCAAAACCTAAAATTGTATTTTCCATGATTTTACCTCAAATATATTTAGGAGGTTTAACATATATAAAAATGTTGCATGCGTAAACATTTTTTTTTTAAAAAATTGTATTTACTATGTATTATAAAAAGTACATTTAAGATATGCTGAAGGTGAAAAAATAGATATTGTCGCATTGATGGGTTCGCCAAGAAAACATGCAAATACTGACATGTTGCTTGATGAAATGATTAAAGGGGCAGAAGAAAAAGGTCATAATGTTGTTAAATATTGTATTGGTGATTTGGATGTTCATCCTTGTCGTGGATGTGGAGTATGCATGCAGGGAAAGGATTGTGTCTTTAAAGACGATGGTTTGAAAGTAACACATGAAATTGCTAATGCTGAGGGTCTGATCGTGTCAACACCAATATATTTTGGGCAGATGACTGGAGACTTGAAGGTTTTACTTGACAGATTATATGGGATAACTCACAATCCGTTAATTCCATTATCTGGCAAAGTGGCATTGATATTCACTCATCTGGGTCCTGAAGGATATTATGATTCATACATTGAGCTTACAAAAATTCAGCCATTCCATATGAATATGCATTATCAGATTTTGGATGTATTGGATGTTGGAAATCTGGGTGATGTGAGAAACCAGCCGAACAAATTAATCGAAGCATATGAAATAGGAAAAAAATTTTAATAATTTTTAAAACTTAATGATATTATGGATAATAAAATTTACTTTTCTTCAAGTCGTTTGGAAGCATTTTATGATGCAATTATTGCAATCATTGTAACTGTTTTGGTTTTATCTTTGCCTCAACCGTCTGAAGCGTCACTATCTGCACTTGGGGCATTGAAAGGTAACTATTTCGCTTATCTGATAAGTTTTTTAATATGTACTAATCTGTGGCAGTACCATCATTTGATATATAATCATGTTGAGAAAATTGATATGGTAATTATATGGCAGAACATTGCATTATTGTTTGTTGTTTCATTGATTCCATATTTGACAATTTTTGTTGCTGAAAACCAATTTTCACTTCTTGCTCAAGTGTTATATGGTTTAGATTTTATTTTAATTAATATGATACATTTTTTCATGGCAAGAACTTTGATTAGGATAAATCCTGAAGATAAAAATCTATTAAATGCATTAAATATCAGAAATGGTATGATTATTCCTTTAATTCTATTTGTTGTTGGTTTGGTAATTGCATTTTTAGGTTATCCTGTTGCAATTAGTTTTTGTTGTTTAATTACAATTGTTCGATCAATTGTTTATTCTTTGAAATGATTTTTTAATGTGCTTTGTGAAAAACGATATTCTGTTGGTTTGTATTTCATATTATGGAAATGGGATATGAAATTTTTTGAGCTAAACTGTCCATTAAATACTAAATGAAATAATAAGAGCGGTTTTAATATGAAAATATTGATATTAAAGGGAAGTCCGAACAGGAAAGGTTCATCAAATATGCTTGCAGAAAATTTCATGAGGGGAGCTCGTGAAGCTGGCCCTATAGTTGATGAAATAGATGCAGCACATGCAGACCTTTCCCCATGCATAGGATGTGTGCATTGCGGATATGAGGGGGAATGTGTTTTAAGTGATGATATGGATGATTTCAGGGAAAAGATTCTTGGCTCTGACATGATTGTTTTTGTAACTCCTCTGTATTACTATGGAATGTCAGCTCAGCTCAAGATTCTTATTGACAGGTTTTGCTCAAGGAACTTTTCCATACAGCAAAAACACTTAAAATCAGCTTTATTGACAGTTGCATATAATTCAGATGATTGGACATTTGATTCATTAGAATCACACTATGATACCTTGATAAGATATCTTAACCTGAATGATATGGGCAGGGTTTTAGGTTATGGCTGCGGAACACCTTCAATGACAGAGTTTTCAAGATATCCCGATGAGGCCTATAAATTGGGTAAAAGTTTGAAGTAATTATTCTTTTAAGATGACTGTGCGGTCAATCATTTCAATCAATAATTTATTGATGGGATTTTTAAACGATAAGGGATGTTCTTTTGGATAATCGGTACTGAACGGGAGCACTCTGAAACTGGACATGCACTGATCTGTTGATCTTAGTGCAAAATATGCTTTATAATCGCCATCAATAATATTAATCATTAAACCAACGTCTTCTGTTCGTTCATGACCTGATATTCCTTCTTCTGCATAAACTTTGAATTTTTTAACCGCATCTGCTGAAATTAGCACATGTTCTTCCATATACTCGTATTCATCATCTTCCAAATCGTAATCGTCATATTCAATAATTTCATCACATTGTGAATCTGGAACAATCATATTATGTGTGGTATAGGCAAGGGAAATGTAGATTCCGTCAAGATCAAGAGCTTTTGATATGATGTCAAAATACAAGTTGTCCAGGGGTTGTGATTTGTACATGTTGCCCAGAATTTCCGGAACGGTATGTGTCAGACCGCCCTCTTCAATGACTGTGCAGTAAAAGTGTTCCTCTCCAAGATAGCCTGCGGTTGCCGCCTTCTCGATTGTTTTTTTGATGTCGATATTTCCGGCATTTTCTATTTTTTGGGCGATTTTTAAGACTTTCTGGTCAGTTATCATCGTTATTTTCTCCTTTAATTCTCTTTAAGTTTCCTTTCAATACTTTATAGATATTTTCAGCACCAACGATTTCTTCTTCTGGAACTTCCCAGTCTGAAGGGTATAATATAAACGGCTTTGACTGACTTCCTCCAACTCCTCCGTGGTTTCCAATCAGTTCCTCAAATGCACATACCTCATCTTTTTCGCTGTCATAGAAACTGTTTACCAGAATGTCTAGAGTGTATTTGAAGGAAATGTTTCTTCTGAGGTGTTTTGCAACATTGTCTCCAAATCCTTCAAGAGGATTTTCACCTTCAAACTCATCGCTGTCCAGATAGTATTTTCCGTTTTTTCCAAGAACGATGTTTCCTTCTTCGGAAGATTTCATTACCATAAATCCGATGTATTCATTTTTCAAAATTCCAGGAATCAGTTCAGGGAAAAATCTGTCAATTTCCTCATAGGTTAATCTGTGAGTCCACTGTGTGAAATAAATCAGCGCAAGATTACCTGATGCGAGAATTACAACTTCAGAATCACCTAATTCCTCTTCTTCATCTTTTGGAGTTCTGTTCTGAAGTTTTTCAATCTGTTCGGAAAATGGAATGTATGATTCGGCAAAGTGGTCTTCGTTTGAAGACATTTTCGCAAACATTGAAATGTCTTGCGGAAGCAGTGATTTCACAAACTCCTCAAAAGATTGCCCATATCTCTGTGGAATGTGGCTCCGTTACTTTGACCATGGTCGGACTGGATTACGAACTGATATTCTCTTGATGTATATTGTGTGGCTCCAATCAGAAATGCAATATGCCTGTCCATTTCCTTGAGGGCATACCAGGAATCGTTGTCTCTAACTCCTGAGTGATGGGCTATTTCATCATATCCGAGATAGGTGGAATATGCGACATCGATATCACTGACCAGTATGTCTCCAATAAGGGTTCCTGTGTTTATTTCCCTCATGTATACGTTGGTTCCTGCACGCAGGCCGATGTATTTTATTCCTCTTTTGATTCTTGGCTGTATGTCAAAGATTCTATGTTTTATTTGTGAAATTATTTCCCTAATTCCTTCTCCCATGATTAATATTAGGATACGGGCGAAATTACCTGGATTTGAGTATATGGAAAACCATGATTTATTGTATAATTTATTAAATTCAGATATTTTACTGAATGTGAAAATCACATTATCAGTATCTCCTGAAAACAGATTGGATCTGCTGGCTCCATTATCTGCCAACAAACCGTTTCCATCGGAAATTCTTTCTTCAAGAATCTTTACAGGTTCAATTCCGGAACATTGCATCATCAGATTGTCATTTTCTTTTTCAATCCATCTAAATGCAGAAATGTCTTCATTATTTCCATGAAGGATTCCTGCCTGGCTTGCTCCGGTTTGTGAGGATAAATCTGTTTCCCATCTTTTTAGTTTGTGGCTTTCATTGTCAATCAGTGATTTGACTGTTGGCATATAACCCTTTTCAATGGCCTCAACCAGAATGTCATGGGCAAGACCGTCGATTTCAACGATTATAACTCCCGGATAGCTTTTGACCTCTTTTTTTCTTTCCCGCTTTGCATCACGTATTACGCTTCTATAATATGAACTGTAGTCATTTACTGTAAGAATTGAACAGAGCAGGGTTGTCCACAGTGCCATTGACATGGGCACTAAAAAGACAGCTAGTCCTGAAATTTGTATGTCAAACAGCGGTGCTAAATATATAAGCAGTATTCCATTCAAAAGCAAGGTTCCAAGGCCGAATGTCAATACTAAAAACGGCATTAGAAATCTTGTTAAAATAGGCCATAAAACAGCATTTATTAAACTTATTGCCAAAACAAGCAGCATAATGTCATCAAGATAGTCAGCTTCAACGCCCAATCCGAAAACAGCAAGTATGGTTATTCCTATCACGTTTCCTATAAATACAATCAGGCTTCTTTTAATTGACCTTCCAGGTTTTTTGTCGTAGTTTTTAACAGTGTCCATATTTATCTATAAATATTCAAAAATTTCATCAAGGGTATTACAAACCTTAAATAGTTCTTCTTGCTTGTATAAAAATCCCTTTTCATTCATCTCATCAATCATTTCAATCATCTTATTGAAAAAATGGTCAATGTTTAATACAACAATTTTTTTATCATGTTGCTTAAGTTTTTTAAGGGTTATTATTTCAAAGAATTCATCCAGTGTTCCAATTCCTCCTGGAGAAATTATAAATGCATCTGATTGGTTTAAAAATTCGTTTTTTCTCTCATCCATCGAATCGACATAGATAAAGTCACTGCATGATTCGCATAGCGGTTCAAAATTTCCAATCCATTCGGGAGCTATTCCGAGTGATTTGCCTCCATTGTCATGAACTCCTCTTGCACAGGCTCCCATCATTCCGGTGTCTCCTCCACCAAAAACGAGAGTATGGTCTAATTCAGCTATTCTGCAGCCGAGTTTGTATGCTTCATCAGTATAGACTTTGTCAATATTTTCGCTTCCTGATCCGTATAAGCAAATATTCATTTAATCATCTCAGATATTGGGGGTTTGTTCTGCAAGGCATAAATGGCAAATCGCATTGACATTGTCCTTCTGGTTATCTTTTACAGGGCAGAAAAATGTCCCGTTTTTTTCCTCCACTTTTAAACTTCCTGGAAACTCGCTTCCGACAGGATGAATAGGTTCTTCCAGTATGAATGTTGTATATAATGCTGTTATTACATAAATCAGAGGGAATTTGTCATCTTCTGCATCTTCAAGCCTTTCCTTTTCAAAGGTTCTCTCAAGCATAGGAAATGATTTATCAAAGGAAGCCTTATCAATAGTGGAGGTCATATCATCATTATTGTCCGCAACTTCCTTCATTCTCATGATGAAATACTTTATGTAGACTTTCAGATATTTTTCACGATAATTGGCATGAACGTATTCCCCGTCTTTTCTCATGCGTATTGAAGCCATCATCAAATCTTGTACAGAGATTATCCGAGCATATTTTTTAAGAATTATCATCAATTCATTTTTTGTTATGCTGTCCTTTGGGGATAACTCTTTAAGTTCGATTAATATGTCTTCACTATCCATGGTTTTTATTATCATTTTAATAAATAAATACTTTTATTATTGTAAAATTCTAAATTATTATTAGGTAGATTAATATGGTTGAAGAGTTCATGGAAATATCAAAAGAAGATATAGAAAATGTTGAAAATGCTTTAAAAGTCAATTCCGATTACAAACTGAAAAACACTAAATTTGATATAAGCACCTTTGAAAAAGGCAAGGATATTATTCTTATTCAATATGTTGCAAATGTAGAAAATGAGCTGGTTTTCAAAACAAAATGCGAAAACGGCAAATACTATATTTCAAATACTTTTGATTTGTTTATGGATACCATAATCACTGGAAATGTTTCAAGGGATGTTTTCCAGTCAGTCTATCAGTATTTCCATGAAGTTGTTGCAGATGATGAAAATGATTTTTTAGATGAAAAAGAGGAACTGATTAACTTTTTGGTTTTAACAGAGGAATATGACAGAGAGCAGCTTGAAATCGATTTGGATCCGACTAAAATTCGTGAAGACTACAAAAGTGATCATGACAGGATTTACGGTGATGATTCACTAAACAGGGTCCAGAAAAGTTTGGCTCTAAAGGAATTGCTGCACATGTCAATCTGCCAGGTTGTAAACGACTTGGAGTTGTTTTTCACAAGGCCATACGACTTAACTCCTGAAGAAAATGCGGAAAAAAACAGGCAGGAGGCTAAGGCTTTGGAAAATGAATTGCAGTTATCGTAAGTATTAAGTAATATAATTTATTAAAATGTTATTATAAATTTACTAAATGATTATATGATTACCATTACTAAAAACGAAGAGATTGTATTGAATCAGGTTAAGATATTTGAAGTTGAATATCCTGATGGGGTTCCTATCGGCGTTTTGAGAAAGGATTTGGGATTCCATGAATATGACCTTGTTCAGATTTTAGAGGAGCTCAATGCCAAAAATGTGGTTGTTTTTAAAGACAATAAGGTTAATTTATCTGAAGTGGAAAGGGAATTCAACACAGTTAATTCCAAAAAGGACCTTGAGGAGTTGGAATTAAACATGAAGGAAAAAGAATCCTTTAAATTAATCCAGCAGTTGGTGGATGAAAAAAATCTTGTTTCAAAATATACTCTTGAAGGCCATTTGTTGTATGGTGATTTAAAACTCTCTAATTTTAGAATGTACCATATTATTTTGTCCTTACAGAATAAAGGGCTCTTAAAAGAGATTAATAAGGATGACGGACAATACTATCTTTTGGTTGATTAATATTTTTTCTTAAAATCTTAATATAAAAGTAATATTTTTTTTCAATTTAATCATAAAATTTATATATGTCAGTCAATATAATAATATTATAATTAATTTTATATTGATGTGTTTTTTTATGATGAGTATAAGTATGTCACTACCAAAAAAATTATTGGCAGATTTTGATGAAGTGTTAAAACAAAGGGGATACCAATCACGTTCAAAGGGGATTCGTGATGCTCTTCAGGATTACATCGTAAGATATCAATGGATGAATTCAATGGAAGGTCAAAGGATTGGTATAGTTACTATTATTTACGATCATCATTATACTGGAGTTATGGAAAATTTGGCTGAAATTCAACACAGTTTCAGAAATGAGATAAATACAAGCATGCATATACACATGACAGACAAGTATTGTATGGAAATTGTTGTTGTAAATGGAGATATAGCAGAAATTCGTGATTTGACCGAAAGGATAATGAGACTTAAAGGTGTTGAACACGTAAAACTTACAAGTACTGCTAATGGTGAAGAATTCAGTGAACCTGGTCATTCCCACAACGGTTTACACAATCACCACCATTAATTTTTTTATTTTATTTTTTTATGAAATTTAAAGCCACTCCTTATCATTTGGATTTATTAAATGATTTGGATAGACTGTCCGTGTTTTTTGAAGCCATTGGTGAATATGATGGAAACTGCGATTTGGCTTATGATTTAGGTTGCGGCAGCGGTATCTTATCTTATTTTTTAAATGATTATTTTAAAGAAATCATTTCTATCGAATCACAAAAAGACACATTTGGATGTGCCAAAGAAAACCTGTCTTGTTTTGATAATATTGAGGTTGTAAACAGTGATGTTTTAAACTACAAGTTTGATAAAAAAGCCGATTTGATTGTTTGTGAAATGATGGACACTGCTTTAATCGATGAAGAGGAAGTTCCGGTTTTAAATCATGCTAAAAAATATCTAAAAGAGGACGGTAAAATAATCCCTCAGGGAGTTATTAATTCTGCCGAGCTTGTTAATATGGAAAGGGAGTATATTCACTGGGATGAAAACGCCAAATATGAGGAATATTCCAAACCTGTGATTTATTCCACCATAAACTTTTTGGATGAGATAAATCCTGATTTTGAAGGGGTTATAAATTTCAAAATCATCAATGATGGAATTATCAATGGATTAAAGATTACAACATTCACCAAACTTAATGACAATATTATTTGCGGACCCACACCGATGCTGAACCCTCCTTTATTGGTTCCTGTAGAAGAGACTTCAGTGAAAAGAAATGATTTTATAAATGTTAAAATCAAATATATTATGGGAAATGGAATCGAAAGTATTGAAACATCCATTTTATGAATGGTGAAATTATGTTGTTTGAAAATCAATTAACTAGTTTTTTGGAAGGTTTTGAAAAGCTGATTGTATTGGGTGTTGGCAATGAGCTTAAATGCGATGACGGCGTTGGACCTTATATAATTCGCAGATTAAAAGGCGAAATTATTGAAAATGAAAACTTGCTGTTCATTGATGGTCAAACCGTTCCGGAAAATTTCACAGGCAAAATTCGCAAAGAGAAACCTACTCATTTAATCATTGTCGACGCGTGTTTGATGGACAGCAATCCGGGAGACATTAAAATTGTTGATAAGGACGATTTTGTAAATATAGGGATTTCAACTCATTCGATGTCCTTGTCCTTTTTTGTTAAGTATTTGGAAAAGGATACAGATTTTAAAATCATTTTTGTTGGAATAGAACCAAAATCGATGGATTATAAAGATAGGCCAACAGAAGAAATTGCAATGGCTGCTAATGAATTTGTAAAAATATTAAAAGGGATTATAGCATGAAGATTTTATTTATAGGTTCAAGATTATACGATGATATTGACTGGTATGTGAGAGAAAAAGGCATAGAAAGCGTACTGACAGAGTCTAATGAAGAAGCAATAAATCTGGATTTGCCCGATCAGGTGTTTATCGTGCCTAGAGGTATGGATGGTCCAAAACAGGTTGCATTAATGCAGCATGTAGATGCAATCGTACCGCTAATTGGAATTGACCCTCCGCTGATTGATGTAGCATACATGAAGGAGGAAATTGAAAGAGAATACGATATTCCTGTTGTTGCCGCAAATGTAAAAGCGGTTGAGCTGACATCCAATAAAATCAACACCAAAAAATTTTATAATGAAATCGGTGTTGTCACTCCCCAATATCAAATTTTAAACAGTCCTGATGAGTTGGCTATTGATTTTCCTGTTGTTTTAAAGCAGGGTGAAGGTCAGGGCGGAAAGGATATTATGGTTGCCAAATCAATGGAAGATGTCGAATCATACTTTGATGAGTTTGATCAGGCTTTATGTGAAGAGTTCATTGAAGGATCTGAAATTTCAATAGAGGTTTTAGGATTCAAGGGTGAATATGTTGCTTTGCCTCCAATATATAAGGGTGAAACCACTATTGAGGGCACACATCCATTAAACAAAGTTAAAACAGGCCCTTGCATGGTTGAAGGTTTGGATAACAATCTTGTTCAGCATGTTGCTTATCAGGTTGCAAGGAATTTGGGTTCTGACGGAATATTTGAAATGGATTTCATGTACTCCGCTAAAAGAGATCAGCTATATGCTATTGAGGTAAATACCCGTCCTAATGGTACAAGATATCTCACAACCGCTACCTGTGGCGTTAACTCATTATGTGAACTTGTTAATATGGCAATCGGTGAATTTAGTTTAGCGGACATTTCAGATAAATTGGAATATTATTATTCTACTGAAATTCCGATTGGGGATTATGAAGGTCCTCAGCCAAACGAGCCGGTCAAATCATTTGAAGTTAACGATTTTGTGGTCCATGGTCCTAAAGGTTATCAAAGAGTCACTGCAAGAGCCAATTCAAAAGAGGAGTTAGAAAGTTTGGTTGACAAATTGACTTAAAATTTGAATTATAAGTTATAATTAAATACTACTATTAACATATATTAAGTTAATCTAAGAGTTGAATTGTGTGGTAATGATGTTTAATACAGATTTGTTAATTCTTTTTTTAATAACATTATGTGCTTCAATATTCTTTACATGGTATGTTAAAAGGATATTGCTTAAAGCAAGGATTACTGATAATCCTATAGTAAGTGAACATAGACATAAGGCTGGAACTCCTACAATGGGTGGAATTGCATTTTTATTTACAATTTCTATAATTTTTGCATTATATTATCAGGAAACTCCTATTCTAATAGTTTTATATATGATGCTTGCAGGAGGTATTGTAGGATTAGTGGATGATTTAATCGGCCTTAAAATCAAAGAAGTTCAAAAAGTTGTTGTTAACATTTCTAATGAAATAATCACTCTTGGAAGATTGGATGTTCAACCTCAGGAGGAAGTGCGTGTAGCAACTCCAAAGGCAAAATCAGAAGTAGATACTTTGCTTGATGAGGGTAAAGTAAAAGTCGTCGGCGAAGTTCCAATCAAAACCGAACCGGGTGAACTTGAAAAAATTATCTGTCAAATTGTATTAGGATTATGTTTGGGATTAACTGGTTCCGTTCTTTCTTTAGGCGGATTCGAGTTAGGAATTTTATCTATTCCTGTTGCTATAATAGGTGTTTTAGGTTCAATCAATTCAGTTAATTTAATTGATGGTATGGACGGTCTTGCGGCAGGTATTGTTGCAATAGCTTCATTTGCTTGCTGTATTTATGGATACTTATTTGGTCAGCCTGATGTAATTCCGATATTTTTAATATTGACTGCATTATGTTTAGGATTTTTAGTATTTAACAAGTATCCCGCTTCAATATTTATGGGAGATACCGGTTCATTTGTTTTAGGTACAGGATATGCTGCGGCAGTGATGGTATGCGATATTCCTTACTTTGGTGTTTTGGCTTTGGGCGTGCCGATTATTTCAGTCGTTATAAGTTTACTTCACAGAGCACACATTATTAAGTTGCCTGTTGAACCGCTGCACCATACCTTAAATCATTATGGAATGTCAGAGGTAAAAATCATAGTTACTTACTGGGTATGGACAGCATTGTTGTGTGCAATAGGTATTCTAGCTAAAATGTACATATTTTAATTATTTTTTTCGGTGATATTTATGGAGATACAGGATTTGGCTAAATCTATTCAAGGACAATTAATAGGAAATGTGGATTTTTTTTCGATTGACGGATTCACAGGTAAATTTACTTTTTTAAATGATGCTCACACTGGTGATATTGTAATCAGACATTGGATTAACAGTAAAGGAATTGAAATGGCATTTCAGAAAAATATTGCCTGTTTAATTACTCAAACACCAAAGGATGGTGCTATTGAAACTGCTGAGAGGCTTAATTTCCCATTGATAGTTACTGATAAAATAGAGCTGGCCAATGCATTTGCACTTTCACACACAATTAAGAAGTATTCTCCAAATTCCACAAATGTTATAATTACCGGAACCAATGGAAAATCAACCACTTCACATTTAATTTATCATATATTAAAAACTTCAGGAGCACATGTTTTAACCAATACTGACAGTGAATCTGAATTCAACACTTTAATTGATCCTATGGTTTCCAAATTGATTTCCGATGAGGTCATAGCTAACGGTGAACTCGATTATCTTGTAATAGAAATATCTGAAGTTCAGGGATGGCTGGGAAATATCATGAAAAACCATGCGGCACTGATGAGTGAGGCGGCAAATCCTAAGGTTGGAGTCATAACCAATATTGCAATGGATCATATTGGCCTTGTAGAAACTATTGATGATGTGTTTGATGAGATTTCCGCTGTTCCAAAGGTAATTGGTGATGGAGTTTGTGTACTTAACCATGATGATGAACTGGTAATGAAGTTGGATGCTGCAAATCCGTTTTACACATCTATGAACGAGATAAATGAAAATGATTCAGTTTACTTTAACGGCAGTGAAATTATCTATCAGGACAAGGCTATTTTAACTGTTGATGATTTGCCGTTTAAAAGCGCTCACTTCATACAGAATATCCTGTCTGCTGTCGGAGCAACCATCTCTTTAGGAATAGATATTGATGTTATTGTAGAAGGAGTAAAGTCTTATAAAGCGTTAAACAGACGTTTTGCCAAAATCAATGATGAACCTTTAATTTATGATGATTTTGCACATAATCCTGATGGAATCAGGGCAACAATTTCCGAGACAAAAAAACTGCTCCCTCAAAATCAAACCTTATATGTGGTCTGTTCTATTAGAGGTTCAAGAGGGGTTGAAATCAACCAGTTAAATGTCGATGCCATTGTTGATTCAATGGACGATGATATTCAATTGATTTTATCTTCCAGTAATGATGTGGTTAACGATTTAAATTTTGTTGAAGATGAAGAACGGGAAGTATTTTTCAACACTTTAAATAAAAACAATGTTGATTTTATTCATTATGACAATCTAAAAGACTGCTTAACTGAAACTTATAATAAGGCAGATAAAAAAGATATTATTTTGTTAATTGGAGCTCAGGGAATGGATCCTGCAGAGTCCCTTTTAAATGATATTATATAAATTTAAATATCA